>LKNH01000110.1 GCA_001564135.1 Halobacteriaceae archaeon Tc-Br11_E2g27
GAATTATCGCAATAAAGGTCACAAACCCAATTCACGAGCAGTATTTTACGGCTGAGACTGTCAGCACTCCCTTTCCGCATCTTGCTATCCACCACGAACCGCTTCATTGGCTCGTCATGGGGCTGGCGTATGCACTCGCCATCGTTGGCTTCTTTATGCTGTTTGAGTTCTTTCTCGAGGTCAGTTACGACACCAGGCCGCTGGCTGTCGTGGTCGGCTTAACGGGTCTCCCTGTTATCTTCGACATTCTGGGTGCCGTCACACCATATCTGCTTGATGTGACACACTCGCCACTGGGAGTTGCAGCCTTTGCTGTGGGTATCCTCTACGTCTACATCGAACGATTTCAAACGATTCAGTTGACTGGTGAGTCAGATAACCCGGTTATCGTTCTAGACCAGGATGGACAGCTTCGCGAGTGGAATCGTTCCGCTGAATCGCTCTTTCCTGCCGTCACAAACGCGACAGACGAACCGCTGGACGTTGTTGCACCAGCGCTTGCGGATGCACTGAACGGAACTACCCAGGTCATATCCGTCGAGCGAGACGGTACCACACGCTATTATCAACTCTCAACCAATCCGTTTTCGACTAACAACGCACGACTTGGGACGATGGTCACGCTGACTGATATTAGCGACCGTGAGCAGTACCGACAGCAACTCGAACATCAGAAAGAACGTTTGGAGGAGTTTGCGAGTATCGTCTCACACGACCTTCGAAACCCGCTCAACGTTGCCGAGCTACGGCTTGAACAGGCACGTGCAACTGACGACCTCACACAACTGGAGCACGTTGCTGCTGCGCATCAGCGAATGAAAGAACTCATCGATGATTTGCTTCTGCTCGCTCGGTCTGGAGTGGACGTTGATACTATGGAGCAGGTTACTCTTTCTGAGCTAGCCCGAGAGTGCTGGGCAATGGTCGAAAGTGACGAGGCACGCCTTGTCGTTGAGGATGATGGTCCAATGGTGGTCCAAGCCGACCGTAGCAGACTACGCCAGCTGCTGGAGAATCTCTATCGCAACGCAATCGAGCATGGAGGGAAGGAGGTAACAATAACAATCGGAACGCTCGAAGAGGGGTCCGGATTCTTCGTTGAAGATAACGGTGCTGGCATTCCAGAGGAGCATCGAGATGACGTGCTACAGCCAGGGTTTACGACACAGGACGATGGGACAGGTTTCGGGCTCTCAATTGTGGCAGAGATTGCCAGAGCACATGACTGGGAGATTGCGGTACGAGAGAGTTCGACTGGTGGGGCACGGTTTGAGGTCAGCGGTATCGAATCAAAAACGGAAGTTCGTCAGTCCTGAACACTGACTCCGATTGTCAAGTGAGTGTTATACCGGCCAACGGAAGCTGTGATAGATTCGTCACCAGCCATCCTGTGTACGGAGTATCACTCATCGACTACTATCGCAACTACTGTCAGTAATGCCACGGATAGTCTCGGAACTGTGGCTCTCGCTTCTCGTTGAATGCGTCCCTCCCTTCTTTCGCTTCGTCGGTCATGTAACCAAGTCGAGTTGCCTCACCGGCAAAGACCTGCTGGCCGACCATCCCGTCGTCGGTCATGTTGAAGGCGTATTTGAGCATCCGCATCGCCATCGGTGACTTTCGCGTAATTTCGTCGGCCCACTCCAGTGCGACGTCCTCTAACTCCTCGTGTGGCACGGCTTCGTTGACCATTCCCATCTCCGCTGCTTCCTCCGCATCATAATCCCGTCCGAGGAAGAAAATCTCTCGCGCTTTTTTCTGGCCGACCTGTTTGGCGAGATAGGCCGAGCCAAAGCCGGCATCGTAGGAGGCGACGTCCGCGTCAGTCTGTTTGAAGATGGCGTTCTCTTTGCTTGCAAGGGTGAGGTCACAGACGACATGGAGCGAGTGGCCGCCGCCGACTGCCCATCCCGGTGCGACGCAGATAACGGGTTTGGGCATGAATCGGATGAGACGCTGGACTTCGAGAATGTGAAGACGGCCAACGCCTTCCTGTGCAGCGGATTCGTCGCCACCTTCATACTCATACCCCGAATCGCCGCGGATGGACTGGTCGCCACCGGAACAAAAAGCCCAGCCACCATCTTTCGGTGAGGGGCCGTTTCCAGTTAGCAACACACAGCCGATATCAGGCTGCTTTCGAGCGTGGTCGAGTGCCGTATAGAGTTCGTCGACGGTTTCGGGCCGGAAGGCGTTGCGAACCTCCGGGCGGTCGAAAGCGATTCTCACCGCTGGAACATCTGTTCCGCGGTGATAGGTAATGTCAGCAAACTCGAATGCCTCGATTTCTTCCCAGCGTGCTGGGTCGAATAGCTCTGAAACCATAGCGGTACTCCGGACGGGCGGCGCAAAACAGTTGCTCTCCCCTTCCCACGCTACCTTCCCGTTACTCGTCAGCGCCGGGATTTCCACTGGAACTCGCTTGGTGGTCTGGCTCCGCTTTAATTGTCGGCTCTTGCCGTTCGAGTTCCTCGACAAGTTGGTCGACGGTCTCTTCGAGTACCGGCAGTTCGCGGGCCTTGTAGGCAACTGTTGCTCGATAGGCGACGATATAGGCAACCACCGTTGCGATGACTGCGAGGATAGTGTTCCCCACGAGCAACCGGATGACGATTTCGCTGCCATCGGAGAGTGCAGGTGTGTCCCCGATACCGAACCCATCAACCGGTCCGAGCAACAAAAAGCCGAGCGCGAAACTCAGCGCGTAAACCCCCCACTTGACAACCGGATTGAAGACGATAACCGAAGCAAAGAGGGCAATCTTGTTCATCCAGTCGAAGACGTAAATCAGGACGAAAAAGAGCAAGACTCCGGTTCCGAGCGTCGGCATCATCGTGATGAACGTCCCGATTGCAAAGCTTGCGGCGACCTGTTTCGGTGTTGAGTCCTCGGTAAGCGATTTGTAGAGTTCAGCACGAACGCGACCTAGCACGGTCGCTATTCGACCTTCAGGCGACTGTTGTTTGGCTGTTTCAGTCATTGATTGGTGAGTCTCGTCGCTTCATGTGATGTGAATAGCTTTTCGCCGCTCGTATTCGAGCGTTGTGGCAACGCTGTCGGCAATCTCCTCACCGAACTCCCGTTCGACAAGATATAGCGCAAGGTCGATGCCGGAAGTGATACCACCTGCGGTCAGGACCTCCCCACTGTCGACGACACGGGCATCCACAACCTCGATATCGTCGTACTCACGGAGGTCAGCAAGCGCGCTTGCATGCGTGACAGCCTGCCGGCCGTCGAGGATACCGCTCTCTGCAAGCAACATGCCGCCGGTACAGACGCCGGCTACCGTACAGCCGTCGGCAGCCAAGGTACCAATTCGCTCCGGGAGGACACCACGCTGTGCCTCCGACCAGGCGCTCGGGTCGCGGCGGTCGTTCCAGCCGCCACCGGGTACGATGAGGAGGTCCGGCGGGATGTCCTCAAGGGTGCCATCCGGCTGGATTGTAAGCCCGTTGCTCCCTGTGACGCTCTCCTGTTCATCGAGGGTGCACAGTGAGACAGTGCAGTCAGCGCCGGCACGGGCAGCATAAGAGAATACTTCGTATGGCCCGACGCCGTCGAGTTCGTCGAACCCGTCGTAACAGACGATACAAATTTCCATAGCAAGGGTGTCGTGCTCTAGCATCAACAATGTTGAGGTGCCTGGCGACTGGTTGACGGATTCGCTGGCGTTCTCACCGTCACCGAAAACAATCAATCCTTATGTGGTCCCCCGTCGAACCTCCTAGAGAATGAGTGATTGGATTGCAATCGGGCTGCTGGCCGTTGTCGCCATCGCCATCCCCATCACGATGATGGTGGTATCGTGGCTTATCAGGCCCAGCGTGCCCGAACAGGGAAAACGCGCCACCTACGAGAGCGGTGAGATACCGACAGGAAGTAGCCGGACTGTCCGGTTTAACATCCAGTATTACATGGTCGCGCTGCTATTCGTCGTCTTCGACGTCGAGGCCGTGTTCGTCATCCCATGGACAGTTATATTCGAGGAGGCTGTGGGCGAAGTCGGGTTCGTGCAGGCATTCGCGCCGATGGCACTGTTCCTGGTTATCCTTCTCATCGGGCTTGCGTGGGCATGGCGCAAAGGAGCCGTCGAGTGGGCCAAAAGCCCCCGTGCAAACCGCCAGTTAATTGACTAACCATGAGCGAGAATACAGAGCTTCACGACACGCTGGAACAGGCACAGAGCACACAGGAGGCCCGGATGGGTTCGGGCGTCGATGACCGGTTTAACTCGAAACTCCGCAAGGCATTCGGTGCATCGCCGTTTGTCCTGACGAAGTTCGACCAGTTTATGAACTGGGTTCGGGGCAACTCGATGTTCGTCCTGTTGTTCGGGATTGCCTGCTGTAGTATCGAGATGATGCACCATTACGGAACCAAACACGATGTCGATCGGTTCGGTGCTGGCGTCCCCCGTGCCTCACCGAGACAGGCCGACGTGATTATCGTCCCCGGAACCATCGTCTCGAAGTTCGGTCCGCGAATGAAACGCGTTTACGACCAGATGCCGGAGCCAAAGTTCGTTGTCTCGATGGGCTCGTGTACAATCTCCGGTGGCCCCTTCCAGGAAGGGTATAACGTCATCAAAGGCGTTGAGGAGATTATCCCGGTCGATATTCACGTACCGGGCTGTCCGCCACGACCGGAGGCACTCGTCTACGGCATCCTCAAACTGCAAGAACAGATTCGGGCTGGCGAGAGCGCACCGGTGACGGTCAAACCCTACGAACTCCAGCAGTTTGGTGAGCTTGAGGGCGATGCACTGGTACAGAAACTCGCCGATGAAATCGACGAGGACGACCTCGTGATGCGCTACGACTGGGCACAAGTATGAGTCTGGAACAACCACACCAACTGGACGTTGGCGAGACACCGGAGGGAGAACTTGACTATGACGCGCTCGCGGACCTCCTCGGCGAGTCGGTCATCGACCGGGAAGAACATATCAACTGCGAGGCCTTCGTCATCCGACCGGATGATGTTGCACGCGCGCTCTCGACCCTCCGTGAAGAAGCCGGCTTTGACCATCTCTCCTGTGTTACCGCACAGGAGTACCGCGACCGGTACGAGTCGATTTACCACTTGAAAAAATACGACGACCCGACACAGGAACTATCACTTGTCGTGCCGACGACACGGGAAAATCCGGCCAGCCAGAGCGGCGCAAGCGTTTTTGACACCGCAAACTGGCACGAACGCGAAGCCTACGACCTCGTCGGCATCGAGTACGATGACCATCCTGACCTTCGCCGAATTCTCCTCCCGGAGACGTGGCAAGGGTATCCGCTCTCGCTTGATTACAACCAGGACAAACCACAGATTGTCCCGCTGCGCGAGCACGTCAACCCGATGGAAACCCGGAACAAGGGTGCGGACGACTCCGATACGATGTTTCTCAACATCGGGCCCCACCACCCTGCAACCCACGGCGTGTTGCACCTGCGAACCGTCCTTGACGGCGAGCAGGTCGTTGATGTCGACCCTGACATTGGCTATCTTCACCGATGTGAAGAGCAGATGTGCCAGCAATCGACCTATCGCCACCAGATTATGCCGTATCCTGACCGGTGGGATTACATCTCGGCCGGTATCCTCAACGAGTGGGCCTACGCCCGGGCAGCGGAGGACCTGGCAGACCTTGACGTGCCCGAATACGCACAGGTCATCCGAACGATGTCTGCAGAGATGTGTCGAATTGCGGCACACCTGCTTGCGGTCGGAACCTTCGCGCTCGACATATACGGTGACTTTACGGCGATTTTCATGTACGCAATCACCGACCGCGAGCGCATCGAAAATCTGCTTGAGGACCTCACTGGCCAGCGGCTGATGTTCAACTACCTTCGTCTTGGTGGGGTAGCATGGGACCTGCCGGAACCCCGTGACCGATACTTCGAGAAGGTTCGGGAGTTCACCGACCAGTTCCCTGACCGACTGGAGGAGTATCACAACCTGTTGACGAACAACGAACTGTTCCAGATGCGCGTTATCGATACTGGCATTCTACCGCCGGAAGAAGCCAAACGCTACGGCTGTACCGGTCCCGTTCTCCGTGGGTCAGGCGTCGATTACGACCTCCGGCGGGATGACCCGTATGGCTACTATGACGAACTCGAATGGGATGTTATCACCGACGACGGCTGTGACAACTTCGCTCGTGCGCGCGTCAGACTGGAGGAGATGCGTCAGTCAATTCGCATCATCGAACAGTGTGTTGACCTTCTTGAAGAGTGGCCGGAAGACGACCGGCAGATTCAGTCGAACGTCCCACGGACGCTCAAACCGGATTCGGATACCGAAATTTACCGTGCAGTCGAAGGAGCGAAAGGTGAACTCGGTATCTACATCCGTTCGGACGGAACTGACAAACCAGCCCGATTCAAAATCCGCAGTCCGGCGTTCTGTAACCTGCAATCGCTTGAAGTCATGGCTGAGGGCGAGTATGTCCCGGATATGGTTGCCGCGCTTGGTAGCCTTGATATCGTTCTCGGGGAGGTGGACCGATGACGTTGCTCCCTGAGCAGATTGGCGATTTACTCGGGCTTTCCGGGCTTCCGGCTGAGATTATCGGCGGATTGATTGGTGCAACTATCATCGGGAGTATCATTCTTGCCAACGCTGCGCTCGCTGGCCCGTGGGCAAAACGAAAGATTACGGCGGCGTTCACCGACCGTATCTCGGTGAACAAATTCGGACCGTGGGGTGTCGGGATTATCATCCCTGATGCGGTCCGATTGCTCTCGAAGGAACTAATCGTTCCCGAAGGGGTTGACCGCCCTGCGTGGGACCTCGCGCCGTTGATTATCGCTTCATCTGCCTTGCTTGGCTTTGCCGTCATCCCGATGGGCAGCCTTGGACCGATTGAGTTCCACCTGGCTGACCCTGAAATTGGCCTCATTTTTGTCTTCGCAATCGCATCTATCGCTTCGCTTGGACTGGTGATGGCCGGCTACGCATCGAACAACAAATACTCGCTGATGGGTGGGCTACGGGCTGTTGCACAGAACCTTGCCTATGAGATTCCGCTCATCCTCGTTGGTATCTCGGTCGTGATTTTCGCCGGTTCGCTCCAGATGAGCGAGATTGTTGCTGCACAGGCACAGACGCTGGTTGAACTCGGACCAGTCGACATTCCGATGTGGTTTGCTATTCTGAATCCATTCGCGTTTGTGCTGTTTCTGGCGGCGAACGTCGCTGAGGTTGGCCGGAATCCGTTCGATATCCCGGAAGCGCCGACTGAGATTGTGGCTGGATATCAGACCGAGTATTCTTCGGTGTATTTCGTCCTCTTCTATCTGGGCGAGTTCGTCCACATCTTCCTTGGTGGCGCACTTATTGCCACCATCTTCCTTGGTGGGCCGGCAGGGCCGATTCTCCCAGGATTTGTCTGGTTCCTCATCAAAATCTGGGCGGTCTTCCTACTCACACAGTGGATGCGCTCGGCGCTCCCGCGGGTTCGTATCGACCAGCTCATCGAGATTGGATGGAAAGGGCTCCTCGTTGGGGCGTTCCTGAACCTGTTCCTGACGGCCGGCATCGTGGGGGTGCTTGCGATATGACCGACACAGTAACGATGATAGAGACGAACAACATACCAACGACCATTCGAGGTGATAGCAAATGATTGGCGTACTCAAAGGGATGGCAACGACGATGAAACACGCACTGGATGGCGAGACGTTCACTGTCCAATATCCTGAGGAAGCACCCGAAGTTTCCCCGCGATTCCGTGGCGTCCACAAATTCAGCCAGGAGCGGTGTATCTGGTGTCGCCAGTGTGAGAACGTCTGTCCGAACGATACCATCCAGATTGTGATGGATGACAAACGTAACGGCGAGCAGTATAACCTGCATATCGGACAGTGTATTTACTGTCGCCTGTGTGAGGAGGTCTGTCCCGTCGATGCTATCCTGCTCACGCAAAACTTCGAGTTCGTCGGCGACACCAAAGACGAACTCGCCTACAGCAAAGAACAGCTGAAAAACGTCCCGTGGTATAAAGACATTGACCCGCTGGAATCACGCGAACCGGACAGGAAAGCGTGGGTTGGTGAAGGGGACGGCGACGTAGATTATCAGTAATTGCGCGAGCGAACAGTGTGCGTGAGCGGTTTTTGGTCCAGATTTTTCGAGGAGCGGTACTCGAAGCGACCGAAGGAAGC
>LKNH01000111.1 GCA_001564135.1 Halobacteriaceae archaeon Tc-Br11_E2g27
CGATTTCCGTGATGACGAGACGCTCCGCGTCTCGAACCACTTGACCCCGAGGTCGTTGACTGGCGAACGTTTTGGTTGCGAAATTCTACCTTCGCAGATTCTTTTTTGCCCACGTAAGAAACATCCAACCAAATCAATTCCGTTGAAGGAATAAACAATCTTTAATTCATGCCTACGTGAGAATTATATTTATGATTCGTCTTCACTGCTTGGTTCGACATCCACGACTTCAATTTCGAAACGGAGCAGTTCGCCGGCGAGTTCGTGGTTATAATCAACGATAACAGTCTCTTCGTCGTAGTCGGTTACGCGCCCAAATAGTCCCGTTTCGGTTTTCACCTCGAATCCCTCTTTGAGTTCGCGGTGACCGAGCATGTTTTCGAAGGCATCCCGCTCGTATTCGCCGATTTTGTCCTCGTTGTACGGGCCGTAGGCCTGTTCCGGTGGGACTTCTATCATTGTCTGGTCGCCGATATCCATCTCCCGGAGGCCATCTTCGAGTCCAGGGATGACGTTTCCTTCGCCGAGTTCGATGGTGAGCGGTTCGAAGATTCGGTCGGGATTTTCGTCTGCGAGGCCGACTTCCTCAGCGTACTCGGCATCCGAAGTATCGAAGACGGTACCGTCTTCCAGTCGGCCGACGTATTCGACTGTGATTTTGTCGCCGTCGGAGTGAGTCATAGGTGAGAGTGTGGCCTCGCCATACATAAGCCACCTGTTGGAGGCTGTCCCGTCCGTGGGCCGACAGCACAATCAACAAGTCATTCGGCGCGGAAGAGAGTGTCAATGACGACACCCGAGTCGGGCGAGATTCGCAAACTGGACTCACAGACCGTCGAGCGCATCGCCGCCGGCGAGGTTGTCGAACGACCGGCCTCTGCAGTCAAAGAACTCGTTGAAAACAGCCTTGATGCGGATGCTTCGAGAATTTCTGTCACCGTCAGGGATGGTGGAACTGCGGGCATTACGGTGAGTGACGACGGTCACGGTATGGACGAAAAAGCGCTCCGTCGAGCCGTCGAAAAACATACGACGAGCAAGATTCGTGATATCGACGACCTGGAAGCTGGTGTGGGAACGCTCGGATTTCGCGGCGAAGCACTCTATGCAATTGGTGCCGTCTCACGGCTCACCATCACGAGCAGACCCCGTGGCGCTTCTCAGGGGACGAAACTGACCGTCGAAGGTGGCGAGGTAACGGACGTCTCCCCCGCCGGCTGTCCCGAGGGCACAACCGTCGAGGTGACTGACCTCTTTTATAACGTGCCTGCCCGCCGTAAATATCTCAAACAGGAGACGACCGAGTTTGCTCACGTGAATACGGTCGTGACGAATTACGCGCTTGCCAACCCTGACAGAGCCGTCTCGCTGACCCACAACGACCGCGAGACATTCGCCACAAACGGCACTGGAAACCTTCAAGAGACGATTCTCTCTGTCTATGGCCGAGAAGTCGCAGAGTCGATGATACCAGTTGACGTAACCGTCGACGGGCTGCCGGATGGACCCCTTGATGGAATCTCCGGGCTCGTGAGCCACCCGGAAACGAACCGGGCAAGCCGGGACTATCTCTCGACGTTTGTCAACAGCCGATACGTGACGGCCTCGACTGTCCGTGATGCTGTCGTAGACGCCTACGGGGGACAGCTTGGCCCCGACAGATATCCGTTCACGGTCCTATTTCTAGACCTTGACCCTGCAACCGTCGACGTGAACGTCCACCCGCGAAAGCTTGAGGTCAGATTCGCAGACAGCGATGGAGTCCGTGAGCAAGTCGAGACGGCTATTTCGGATGCACTTCTGGATTCGGGGCTGGTCCGTACGGCCGCACCACGGGGACAATCGGCCCCCGAACAGACTGAAATCATCCCGGAGCAAACTGACGCGAACTCGTCAACAACTGATACAGAGCCGTCGACTGCTGCCAAGGAGACATCGGAGATGGAGGGTGGATTTCCAACAGAACGGTCAATCGGTCCGGGAGAAATCAGGTCACAGCCGAATACCCCGTCCAACACTGCCCAGGAGTCGTCTTCCAGTCACGGGCCATCTCCACAGCAACACGAACCCACGGCCACGACTAAGACTGAGGAGCAGTTCAGCGCTGAGACTCAAACTGAGCCCCCGACGGGAGACAACACTGCGGAGACAGGAGTAGACCGTTCCCACTCTGATTCGTCAGCGCCCTCAACTGCTGACGCCGAACGCAAATTCAAACAGTCCGGAACACAGGCACAACTCGACGGACAGGAGGTAGCGGAGACAGAACAGTTTGACTCGTTGCCGGCAATGCGGATTCTCGGTCAGCTTCAGGATACCTACCTCGTCGCGGAGACGGCGGATGGGCTGGTACTGGTTGACCAGCATGCCGCTGATGAGCGAATCAATTACGAACGTCTGAAAGAGTCATTTGCCGGTGAGACCACGACACAGGCGCTGGCAGACCCTGTCGAACTTGAACTGACCGCAAGAGAGACAGAACTATTCGCCACGCAGCAGGATGCGCTTTCCCGGCTTGGCTTCCAGGCCACACAGGTTGAAGACCGGAGAGTCAGGGTTAGTACGGCCCCATCTTTGATTGCCGAGACAGCAGGTCCCGAACTCGTCCGAGATATCCTTGGTGAACTTGCTTCGGGGGAAACACAGGCGGCAGAGACAGTTGAGGCGACTGTCGATGGGCTACTTGGTGACCTTGCCTGCTACCCGTCCGTGACTGGGAACACGTCCCTAACCGAGGGGTCCGTCCGGGAGCTCCTGGGAGCACTTGATTCATGTGACAATCCGTATGCCTGTCCGCACGGCAGACCCGTACTTATCGAGTTTGGAATGGACGAAATCGAAGCCCGGTTCGAGCGAGATTATCCCGGGCATCAGTGAAAAATCGGTACCCGCTTCTGTTACTCCAGTCCGTAATCCGCGAGCGAGTGATAATGCTGCCAGTAGCCCGTGACAGCATCGAGGTCGAATGTAAGCGACCCATCAGCGAGTTCCAGAGCAACCTCCTCTTCACCGATTTCAGTGTCGTGGAGATGCAGTTCCAGCGGCATCTCAAACTCCTCTACTTTGACCATCAGTTCGCCGTTTGCCTCAAGTTCCGAGCGCAGCGTTTCTGCTTTCATTGGTATCCAACTGAGTATTCGCTGCGGACCACAATAAATAACGTGACAAATCTAACTAATTGAAGATAACTGTACTGGGGTCTGGACAACGCTGTCCTCGTCCAGAACGACTTAACACTTGGCGACCAAACCACCAGTATGGACCCTGTTCGTGTTGATGCAGTCATTGACCTGAGTTATGGCATTTTGATTCTTATCGCGCTGGTGTTGATGATCCAACTCGGCGGGATGGTCGGTATTGCCTTTGGAATCGGTGTGTTGCTCGCTTACGGGTTGCACGTTGTCTGGAAGATGGCCCGGTTTGACCCCGAGTGGATGACGCGCGTTGAGGCAACTGTCGAGGATGCCGTCGAGAAACAGGTCGGCAAGGAAGTCGAAAAGAGCGTCGGTGAAACCGTCGAAAAAACGGTCGGTGAGCAAGTCGAAAAGAGCGTTGGGGAACAGGTTGAAAAGAGCGTTGGTGAGACCGTCGGCAAGGAAGTCGAAAAGACGGTTGGGAAAGAGGTCGAACGGAGCGTCGAGGATGCGGTCTCAAAGCAGGTTGAAGGGACGGTGAAGGAAACGGTCGAGGAAACTGCAGAAGAGACGGTGAAAGCGACAGTGGAAGAGGCTGCTGAGGAGACAGTGAAAGCGACAGTAGAGGAAGCTGTTGAGGAGACGGCAAAAGAAAAAGTCGAAGAGACAGCGGAGGAGAAGGTGAAAGAGACTGTTGAGGAGAAAGTCGATGAAACCGTTGAAGAGAAAGTTGGCGAAACCGTTGAAGAGAAAGTTGGCGAAACCGTTGAAGAGAAAGTTGGCGAAACCGTTGAAGAGAAGGTTGACGAGACTGTTGAAGAGAAAGTTGGCGAAACCGTTGAAGAGAAGGTTGACGAGACTGTTGAGGAGAAAGTTGATGAAACGGTTGAAGAGAAGGTGAAAGAGACTGCCGAAGAAACGGTCAAGGAGACAGTCGAAGAGACTGTTGATGAGACCGTCGAGGAGCGTGTAGAAGCAACGGTCGAGGAGAAAGTAGAGGAGGTCGCCGAGACGGAAGAATCATCGAAAGCAGAAGACGATTCCTGATGACCCACCGGTGAAACTCCGGGCTGTCTCGCTGTTTTTCCTGTTGACCGTTGCATCTCCTATTTAATTGGCACCAGTCAGTTGCCTGTTTGTCTGTCTGTTGACACACAGGATTAAGCCCCTTGGTGTGGATTTGGAAGATATGACGGAACTGGTAACTGTGGGGGAAACTCCGTTGCGTTTTTCACCGCCGAACAACCAGCGACTGGTCTCCGCTCGGGAGACGTCACTGTATGCCGACGGCATGAGTAGCAACGTCGCTATTACCGCACAACAACTTGGAGCAGAGACGCTCTGGCTGTCACGACTGCCTGACACGCCGCTTGGCCAACGGGTCGTCAAACAGGTGCAAGAACATGGCGTCGAGACCGATATCACCTGGACACGCGATGAGACAAACCGGCAAGGACTGGTCTTTCACGAATCAGGTGTGACACCGCGTGCGAGTCAGCAGTGGCACGACCGGGGAGACGTGGCGTTTGCCTATTCCTCGCCCAGCGATTTCCCGATGAACGTCGTTCAGGATACTGAAATCCTCTTTACTGACCTCAGCACCGCTGTGCTTTCGAAGCAGTCCGCCGAAACGCTCCAGGCGCTGTTGCGCGCGAGCAGTGGTGGTGGGGCACTCACAGCAATCGGCATCGATTATGCACCTGAGTTGGCCTCTGTCGAGTCCTACCGTGGCGTCTTTGATGGCCTTTCCCCGGAGATTGACGCGGTCTTTGCCAACGAAGCAGACGCTCGAACGATTTTGGACCAGACGGGTGGCGCACGGGAGCTTGCAAACCTCCTTGCAGCCGAGTATGACCTCGATATCGCCGTTGTTACGCGCTCCGAACGCGGTGCCGTTGCGTTGCGTAACTCGCCGGGAACGAACATCATCCACGAACGTGACGCTATTGAAACCGATGCGGTTGACCCAACGGGCGCACGGTCCGCCTTTATCGGCGCATTCCTCGAAGAACATCTCCGCGAAGCTGATACCGCACGTGCGCTAAGCGTTGCGGTCGCCAGTGCCATTCTCACACGAACAGTGACTGGCCCGTACTACAACGCGACGGATGACGAACTCGAATCGCTCGTCGAGGATGTCATCAACCACTCGAAATGAAACATCCGGATTGTTTCCTGCCAACAAAACAAAAGTAGCCGGTACGCATTTAACGGTCCTCCCTGTGTATACACCCATGAACCGTTTGCTCGTACTGGTAACGTGTCTCGGACTCGCGACCCTTGCACTCGTCGCTGTTGGCCCTGCTGCTGCCGATGAAGTGACGGTCGACGTGACCGTCGTTGACCAGGATGGAGAGCCAATTGATGAGCGCGTCACGCTGCTGGTTGAATGGGATGATGATTCCAAGGAGGTAGAAACGAGCTCTGGTGGGAGCGCTCTTGTGGATGTCCCTGAAGGTGAAGATATTGAATTTACTATCGAACACGATGATTACGTTCGGAACGTCCCGTTAATTGTCGAGGATGCAACCATCCCTGACGGTGAATCACGACTCGAAGTCGACCTTGATGTTTCGCTTGCTGGCACGGCCGATATCACCGTTGAAGATGGTGGCTTACCGGTCGAGGGTGTTGAGCTAACCGCCACTGACCCAGAGGAGGACCGCTTCGAGGAGGTCGTTGAAACTGACGAGAACGGACAGGCGACGCTCGAACGACTCGAACAGCGTAATTACACCGTTGAAACGTCCAAAGAGGGGTATTTCGATACCGAGAATACGGTCGCAATTACTGCTGAATCGGTAAGCGATACCCTCGAAATCGAAACCGGCGAGGTCAGAGTTGACTTCCTCGTGCAGGATGACCACTTTGAAACACCTGAGCCAGTTGCCGATGCGAGCGTCGAAATCATCGGCGACTCGACGATTACCACCAGAAGCGACGGGACACGCGGCATCGACCTCGCCGTGAACACCGAGTACGATGTTGAAGTAAGCAAAGATGGCTACGATACCGTCACAGAAACGGTCTCAGTACTTGAAGAAGACGAGCAATTTAACCTCTCTATCCAGCGAACGCCTTCACTCTCACTCACTGCGCTCGCTGATGAGATTGTTGCTGGGCAATCCACAGTTGTGACGGTGACAAACGTCTACGATGAGCCAGTTCCGAACGCGACGGTCGGCGTTGATGGAGAGGGACAGGCCGAAACTGACGCGGAAGGGACGGCAATTGTCACTCTCGACTCACCAGGCGAACAGCATATCACGGCTTCCATCGATGGGCTGGAGACTGAACTTCCGGTACAGGTCTACGACGTGAGCGAGCTTGATGATGAGGATGAAACGGATGAGACGGACGATGCTGACGACGCTGATGATGCTGACGACGCTGACGACGCTGATGATGCTGACGACGCTGACGACGATGGTCCTGGATTCGGCCCACTGGTAGCGATTGGTGCAGTACTCGGGGCAGCGGCTGTTGCGCTCTCCAAACGTCGTGAGTAAATACTGCGTTTTGTCTCCGGTTTGCGTGGAACTTAACCTTCGTGACGGTCGACTAGAAGCAATGAGCGAACTGAGTTCGATTCACGACGACCATGGCGCAATCTACGAGGAGGTCGGCGGCCGACAGGTGGTCTCTCACTACGGACGTCCCGAACGAACACACCTAGCCGTGCGAAACGTTGTTGGCGTTACTGAAGTTCCGTACGACGTACTCGTCGTCACCGGCGATGACCGAGTCGAATACGTGGATAACGCTGTCTCGAACGTCGTCCCCACCAGCGAGGGAGGGGGCGTCTATTCGTTACTTCTCACCCCACAGGGACGCATTCGAACCGACCTCTATATTTACAACGGCGGAGAGCGACTGCTCGTTTTCACGCCGCCGGGTGAAGGACCTCCGCTTGCCGAGGACTGGCGCGAAAAGACGTTCATTCAGGATGTCGATATCGACGTAGCGACAGCGGAGTTCGCAATCTTCGGCGTCCACGGGCCAAAGGCAACCGAAAAAATAGCGAGCGTCTTCTCCGAGCAAACACCAGACCAGCAGCTACAGTTCGTCCGTGGGTCGATGGGTGACGCGGGCGTGACGGTCATCCGAACTGACGGCTTGGCTGGTGAGGAAGGCTACGAGGTTATCTGTCGAGCGAGCGAAAGCCGCGGGGTCTTCGACACGCTCGAAAACCTCGGGATGGCAGCCGCACCTTTCGGCTACCGAACGTGGCAATCACTCACGCTCGAAGCCGGGACGCCGCTTTTTGAGTCGGAACTCCGCGAAGAGGTCCCGAACAACCTCGGTCTCGCAAACGCCGTCGACTATGACAAAGGGTGTTTCGTCGGTCAGGAGGTTGTTTCCCGCGTGGAAAATCGTGGCCGACCGAGCAAGCAGCTGATTGGCCTGACCCTCGACAGCGTTCCGGATGCAGGTGCGGCGGTCTTTGATGGCGACAGTTCTGTCGGTGAGATCAAGCGAGGGGCCGACAGTCCGTCGCTCGAACAGCCGATTGCGCTGGCGCTGGTCGAGTATGACACGGCAGCTGCCGCAGCTCCCGGCGATTCGCTGACGGTTCGTTTCGATGGCGAGGAACGCGAAGGGACGGTGGTCAACTTGCCCTTTGTTGAGGGCTCCGATGAGTCAGCACGACTCCCGCGGTACTAATCCTCGCCGGCTCTGGTAGTCTTCCCGTTATCCATCCTCGGAAGTAGTTGTCCCCAGACGTGTTTTTCGAGCAGTTGCACCTGCATCGGTTCGGTGACGGTCACACAACAGGACAGCCGTGGGTAACCGAACCGGGCCGCTGCGCGGTCGTGCCAGTGTTCCGGTTCTGGTGACGGTGTTAGTTCCACACCACAGGTTCCACAAAGCCCGCGGCCACCACAGTTCGCATGCTGTGAAGCGCTCCCGTGAACCGCCTCGGGGTCAAGCCCCGAGGCTTCCCGTGGATTAGTCGGACACTCCCATCCGACCATCGGCCTGATAGCCTCGGGCGGTCGAGTGGGTCACGGTCGGGGCGTCCACGGC
>LKNH01000112.1 GCA_001564135.1 Halobacteriaceae archaeon Tc-Br11_E2g27
AATAATACCAGCGTCAATCGGATACAGGCGTTCGGTTTGTACTCGTTCGTCGGTGTCGGTGGCGCTCAGGGCTGTAAGGATTCGAACGTCCGAAGTAATAGTCCCGGGAGGATTCGAACCTCCGTCGTGAGCCCCAGAAGCTCACATGATTGGCCACTACACCACGGGACTGCATGAGTGGGTAATCAATCGCCCTACTTATGCGTGTCGACAGCAACTTCGACAGCTACATACCCACACACACAGGAGCACCGAGCATGTACGTCGGACGCTTCGTCGTCGTTGGTCCCGAGGTGGGCGCCTATCGCGTCTCCTCGCGGTCGTTCCCGAACAGGCAAGCAACTGAGCGCGAGCAGGCAATCACCGTCGGCCCGACGCCCGATGCGCCAGAGACTGACAACCCGTACATCTCGTATAACTGCCTCCGCCTGACAGACGGTGGGGCAGTCATCGGCAACGGCTCACATGTCGACCCAATCGCCGAAAAGCTGGAGCTAGGCTATCCCGCACGTGATGCCCTCGCCCATGCACTGCTTGCACTAGATTTCGAGAAAGATGATTATGACACCCCACGAATCGCCGGAATCGTGGGCGCAGACGACCCAAGTACGACAGCCGATGGACCATCCGGCGTGATTGGCACAGTTCGCCGTGATGCACTGATTGTGAAAGAAGTCACCGAGCCAACGCTGGTTGCGACCTACGAACATGACAGCCCGGAGGCGTTCGAGCTCGCTACGAGCGATGCAGCGGATGCTGCGCGCGAACTCTACGACCACGAGTTCGAGCATGCTGTCTGTGCCGCCGGCGTTTCGCTGACCGAAGATGGGTTCGAAACGGCTATTGTGAACGAGTGAGGCCGAGCGACAAACGAATTCGCAGAACGGATGAGAAAGGCACGCAATCGAAAAGGCAGCCTATGAGAAGGCTTACAAGAGGCAAAACCGAACCAGAGGCCGATGACTAGCGGGGAGAAAGACGACCAGCCCGGTCACTCTGATGATTCGCCGAGTGACGAGGCTGCTGACAGTTCCCCGACTGATTCTCCAGCCGAAAATGAGCAAGACGCTCAGCCGGAGAGCAAATCAGAAGATACTGTAGCGGATACCGAGGCTATCGACGACGAAGAAGAGGAGGTGGATGAAAGCGAGACGATTGAAGAAAAGGAAGCTACCGATGATGATGATGAGATAGGTAGTGACGAAGAGGACGGTTCGACCGAAAGCGTCGGTCTCTTTGACGCCGAATGGGGGATGGAAGACGAGAGTGACGAAGGGAGCGAAGAAGACAACGAAGCTGAAAGTGAGTTAGGCGAGGAAGACGACGAAACTGAAGACGAAAAAGGAGAAGCAGAACCCGTCGATTCCGAGACTGACGGTGGAACGGTCGCCGAAGAGGAGACAGGCGGAGTACTCGATGGAGCACCCGACGACGAGGAGATGCCCCTGACGGCCCACATCGAGGAGATGATAAAACGGTTGTTGGCCGTGATTGTGGTGATGGGCGGAGTAAGCCTGCTTGTCTTTCCTATCGCGGCCGACATCGCCAATCATCTCTGGTACAACTACCTGCCGGCACCAGACGCCGGAATCTCCGCATGTCTCGATAATCCAGAGGAGGGCGGAGGTGCCTGTCCCCGTGTATACCACCCACTGGGGCTGTTAATAACCCGGCTGAAAATCGCTTCTCTTGCGGGCTTCATCCTCGCATTGCCGGTCTTCGTCTATCAAACCTATCTGTTCATGCGACCAGGGCTATACCCACAGGAGCGCCGGTATTATCTTGCCTCGGTACCGACGAGTCTTGTCCTTGCGCTCGTCGGGGTAGCCTTCGCGTACTTCCTGATTCTCCCGTTCATATTCAACTACTTCATGGTCTACTCCGCCGGCGTTGTCGGGGAAGGAGGCATCGCATTCGGGTTGATGGAAACGTTCGACCTCATCCTGTTGATGATGGGGCTTTTTGCACTCGTCTTCCAGATTCCGCTGTTTATGATGCTGGCAATCATGATGGGGATTACAACCCGGCTCTGGCTCGAAGATAAGCGTATCATCTTCTGGGTCGTCTTCGCCGGCGTGGCCTTCCTGTTTAGCCCTGACCCGACTGGGATGGCCCCATTGCTGGTCGCGATTACCATGATTGGTCTGTTCGAGCTGACACTGCTGTTGCTCCGGTGGACGGGACGGTGAGGGCGAAAACAGGCCACCCACACGTTCGCTCACTCTTGCTGTTCCATCGATGAGACCTCAGTAATATCAAACCGAGCGCCGCCCGAGAGGCTCTCCGTAACGCTAATGTCCCAGCCGTGGCCGTCGACGATATCGGTCACGATAGCGAGTCCGTAGCCAGTGCCAGTCTCGGAATGGCTGACACCCTGCTCGAATATTTCCTCGCGCTGTTCCGGTGGAATGCCAGGGCCGTCATCTGCAACGAAAAAACGCTCATCGTCGTGTCCAACGCGGACAGTCACCTGGTCATCACCGTGTTCCACAGCGTTCCGGAAGAGATTCTCGAAGGCCTGTATGAGCCTCTCTTCATCCGCACTAAGCATCGTGTCGCCCTCGATATCGAGCGTTGCCGCGCCGGTGTCGACGTTCACCCAGGCACTGCGGGCCGCTGCTGCAAGCGAGAGACGTTCACGAGTCAGTTCCTGGTCGCCACGGGCACGGGCAAGCAAATCATCGATGAGGTTGCTCATCCGTTCGAGCGACGTTTCAATCTTGTCGAGATGCTCCGTAGGGTCATCGTCACGGTGTGCCAAATCAGCATGGAGCGAGGCGACGTTGAGCGGGTTGCGCAGGTCGTGTGAGACAACGCTTGCAAAGTCATTGAGGCGTTCGTTGCGCTGGGCAAGCTGGCGCTCTCGTTGTGTCCGTGCGAACGCCGAGGCAACAGTACTCGCAAGGAGGCGACAGAGTTCGATATCGGTCTCGTCGAAGGCATGTTCCTCCGGGGAGTATGCGCCAAGGACGCCAACATCACCAATTGGGACGAGCAGCTCGGATTCGACATCGGAGGGATGGTGCGACGCCGAAGTGGTGATTAATCCGGAGCCAAGCATCCGATGGTCGCCCTGTTCGTAGACCCGCCAGAGAAATTCGTTGTCGGGGCCCAGCGGGCCCATCTCTTCGTCAAGAATGTGCTCGGAGTAGGCAAGCGGTCGCAACTGGTTACTCGAGTGGTCGTATCGCCAGACAACAGCGGATGGGAACGCAAGAATCTCTTCGGCAGCCCACACAGCAGTCTGTGCGACATCGATATCGGAGCCAGCGACGATAAGCTCCTGCGAGACTTCGTGGAGGGCCTCAAGCCGTTCTCGAAGTGCAACCCGTGCAGTGATATCGCGGAAGAAAACCGATAGGCCGTCGGTCGATGGATAGGCCGTGACCTCGAACCAACTCTCGCTCGGACGGTAGTATTCCTCGAAACTCGTCGGCTCCTGTGTTTCCATTGCGTCGGTAAACTCCGTATAGAAATCCGACGTCATCGCCGCCGGGAACGTATCCCAGAACTGGACACCCAGCACCGACTCGGGGTCGACATCGAGAAGCGAGGCAGCCTTGCTGTTGAGATATACGAAACGGTCCTCGTTATCAAGCGCAACGAACGCGTCAGTGATTCGTTCGAGCGTATCATCGTGTGCAAGCGCGTCAGCCTGACCGTCCGTTGAGGCAGTCTCTGTTGATTCTCGGTCCGTCTCCTGATTCGTTTCTTGTTCGATTCGTTCGTACAGAAAGCATTCGAGACCGCCATCCTCGCAGGGGGAGATGTGTGCCTCAAGTGGCCGCCCAATTGCCTCGCCAACGACGACCTCACTCGGTTCGCCAGTCTCCATCGCCTCCTGACACGCCTCGCCAAGGGCAGATTTTTCCCATGTGGGAAATACTTCGAACAAGTTGTTTCCTATGAAGGCAGATGGTTTCGTTTCGTTCCACGATGCAAGCGTGGGGTCGACATCTTGGATTTGCCAGCTCCGGTCAACAGCCAGATAGGCTCCCGGAAATCGAGAGATAGAATCGGCATCAGCGGCAAAGATTGAATCAAGCAAGACCGCCAGCAGCTTCTCTGTCGCGTCGTCCGGGTCAGCCTCCGGCGGCAGATACTGTACCTCGATGCTGTCCGGTACCGCCGCAACCGCACCGGTCCGGTCAATGAGCGGAACGCGAGGAGCCTGATTCGAGAGTGCGTTAACGACCGACTGCAGCTCATCACCAGTAACTGAGCGGTCACAGACAACACAGTCAATCTCGTCAGAGAGAACAGATTCCAGACTGGTAGCCTCAGTGGTGACCAGATTAACCGACCGAGAGAGGTGTCTCCCAAGTTGTCGGAGTAGCTCATACCCCCGTTGTTCCTCCCCCACGAAGGAAACTGTAACCGGCGAAAGCACGCCCGGGAATTTGTTCTGCTCAATGATAATTATTCTGAACCAGTTCAGGATAGTGAGAATCAGCCGAACGTATTCGGGAGTGGTGAATCGAATAGATTAGCTTCGAAGCGAACCGCCGTCGACCGGAACCGCTGCTCCGTTCACGTAGCTTGCCCGGTCGCTTGCGAGGAACGCAGCAACATCACCGAGTTCCTGTGGTTCCCCGATGCGGTCAAGTGGAACGTCGCCCGCCCACTCTTCGTATCCTTCCGCGTAATCGGCGACCTCACCGCGCTCGACGGAGGCCTCGATGAGTTCCTCGATACGTGCGGTCTCGTGTGCGCCCGGTAACAGCGCGTTAACGCGTACTTCCGGGGAGAACTCCCGTGAAAGGGTTTTGACGAGCCCGATAACCGTTCGACGAACCGCGTTCGAAAGGACGAGTCCGTCGGCAACTTCCTGTACTGTCCGCGAAGTGATGGCAACGGCGGAGCCCGCCTCGGAATCCCGAAGGTACGGGTAGCTCTCCCGAAGTGTCCAGACGGCACTCATCACCAGCAGGTCGTAGGCGTCGTACCAGTCCTCGTCGTCCATCTCCAGAAACGGACCGCTTGGCGGGCCGCCAGCGCTCGTGACGACATGGTCAATCCCACCAAATGTGTCGACAGTCTCTTCGACGAGTGCCGTGACGTGGTCGCGGTCGGTCAGGTCCGCCTGTACCGTCAATACGTCACCGCTGCCTGCTGTTTCAAGCTGTTCGCCGGCGGCTGCAAGACGGGATTCGGTGCGGCCACAGATGACGACATCTGCCCCCTCGCGCGCCAGCGACTCCGCGCTTGCCAGGCCGAGTCCGCTACTTGCGGCTGTACAAAGTGCGACGTTGTCGGAAAGGTTCAGGTCCATGCACGGATATTCGCTGTCCAGCACGTAAAGGATTTGACTGTCCAGAAAGGGAAGGCTGTCCGAGGAAGAGCCCTATCCGCCCCAGAAGTTATCGCGGCTGCCAAGTCGAGGGTTATCCTCATCGGTCACTTCCTCGATTGGTTCGGCTTCGTCTTCATCGTCTGTGGCATCTTCGTTTTCCTCGTCCGGGAGTCGTTCAACCTCCGCCCCGCGAGCGTGGTTGGACCGAACTTTCGTTATTTCAACGCGGGCACGAGTGGGAGGGAGCAACCCATCGACCATCACAATGAATCCATCCTCAGTTCGTCCAACACCGGCACCGCTCTCGTGGATATCCTCAACTTCGATAATCACTTCCTCGCCGGGTTTTACCGGCTGGGATTTCAGGTCCGAAATCGGTTGGTTATAATGGTTACACCACTCTGCCCCGCCACGGTCGCCGTAATGTTGACACCCCATTCCCTCGATACGTTCGCGAAAACTCGGACAATCATCGGCGAGTGGACAGTCAGCCATGCCATGCGATACTCTGGGCGAGGATTAAACGCTTACGGGAAGGCGAGGAGAAAGCGCCGTGCTTCATACTACCGGACGTAACTTCGTAAACATACTCGACACCACGGGGTGCCGAGCTTGTTTAAAGGCTTACGTCCGGCAGTATCAGCGCGGGAACCATTGCAAGCAGTTGTTTCCGAGACACCAGTTGTCTGCAAGGGGAAATATCAATTTATGATAACCTGACCATAACATTAAAACAACACGTATGCGTCATCCCGACGATGAACCTCTGGTCAAGACTTACAGGTAACACAACAGACGGACAGGATGCCGATACGACCGGAGCGCACCGACCGGACGGCGGCCAGGTCGTAGAGCCAGAGCAACCACCGACAGGGAGCGACAGTGTCCGAGCAGGCGTCCGGGAACAGCAGGTTGCGCTTATGCAAGCGATTGCTGCTGGAGACCAACCCGATGAAGGGCCAGCAGGGATGGGCGAACGGCTCCTTCGACAAGGGGCATCCCCATCAACGGTTGCCTCGACGCTGGATGCCGGCATTGAACCGCTGCTTGATGAGGCGTTCAAGCTGGTTGCATCCGGGGAGACAGAACGCGCCAGGTCGCTCCTCGAAGAGCGACTGTCCGCACTCACTGCCGGAGTTGAACAGGAACTGAAAGCCTATGACGAGTTCTTTGCGGATGAACAGGCTGAGTATGCGGATGCGGTCGTGACGGTCGAGGAAGTGCTCGAATCGATTCCGTTCCCAGTATACATGCTCGACAAAGACGAGCGCGTTATCGGGTGGAACTACGGCCACACAGCGTTGGTCCAGATGGACCGCGAGGAAGCAATCGGCAAGACTGCAGAGGATAGCGTTGTCAAAGCAACGTACTCCGAGGGGGAGCGTGCACTGACCTTGGCGGAGAAAGTTGTTGACTGCCCCCGAACGGCTGATGAAGAATACGGCGTAACCCGATACGAAACACCCTACTCCGACCACCACGTCTATTTCGACCAGAGCACGGGGACAAATCTAGAGGGAGAGACGATTTATCTCGATTTCTGGGCCGTCCCGATTTTTGATGAAAATGGCGAATTCAAGGCCGTTTTCGAAATTCTGATGGACCGAACCGATGAGAAACACCGGCAGGACGCACTGGAAGGGCTTGTGACCGAAGTGACCGACACGCTCGAAGCCGCAAGCGACGGAAACCTCGGGGCAACAGCCGAGTTTGAGGATGAAAACGACGCCCTTGAGGACGAACTGTTGACGATTACGACCTCTATCAACGGATTGCTTGCCGAACTTCGCGAGATTGTCCAAGAGATTGCTGGCGAGGCAACAAACCTGCGGGCCGATGCACGCGAGATTACCGAAACGACAGGTGACGTCTCCGAAGCGCTCGATGAGCAGACGACGAACGTCGAGAACGTCTCCGATGAGATTACGGCAATGAGCGCATCAGTTGAGGAAGTTGCGGCGACAGCGGACGATATCTCCGAGTTAGCACAGGATTCGAAGAAAGTCAGCCAGGAGATGCAAGAGCAAGGAACGGAGGCACAAGAGGCACTCACTGACGTTGCCGAGACGAGTACCGACGTGGAGGCCGATATCGAGCGATTACAAACGCATCTGGACGAGATTGACGAAATCGTCGAGGTTATCGACTCCGTTGCAAACCAGACCAATATGCTTGCGCTGAACGCCTCCATCGAGGCCGCGCGTGCGGGGGAAGCCGGCGAAGGGTTCGCTGTCGTCGCCGACGAAATCAAACAGCTCGCAAACGAGTCGCAGACTCACGCCAACGAGATTGACAAGACTATCGAGGAGTTGACCGTCGATACGCAGCAAACGGTCGATAACCTGAGTACGATGAACGACCAGGTGACTGGGGCGCTTGATGAGGTCGAAGCGTCGATGGAGAATCTCCAGGGAATCGTCGACCGAATTGAGGAGACTGCCGAAGGAGTCACGCAAGTTGCCCGGACGGCTGATGACCAGGCCCAGCAGACACAGACGGTCGCATCGCTCGCGGATGAGTTGGTTGAGGGAGCTCACGAGGTTGCCGCACAGGTTGAGTCCGTGGCTGACGCGACCAATAGACAGCAAGCACAGGTCGATTCGATTGAATCGACACTGAATCGGCTGGCCGAAGACAACGACGAATTGTAAGTGGCCGTTCGCTATCGAAATCCTTTTCTCTCCGGTAGACGACGCTCAAATTGCACGAAGGCGCGCCGCCTTAGCTCAGACTGGGAGAGCACTCGACTGAAGATCGAGCTGTCCCCGGTTCAAATCCGGGAGGCGGCATTTCTACTGCGAACAACACCGCGAGCAGCAGAAATCT
>LKNH01000113.1 GCA_001564135.1 Halobacteriaceae archaeon Tc-Br11_E2g27
CCTGACGTCCCAGCTACTGACGATGATGTGCCGACAACTGTGACCGTTCTTGAACCGATGGAAGGTCATATTGATTTCGATGAGGGAACGATGAACTTCACTTCAAGTACCCTCGAAGTCGAGAACACCGCACTTGCCGGTACTGCTGCATTTAAATTCGACCTTACTGAGTCGTCGACCGAAGGGAGTGGGGAACTTTCCGACGGCTTTGGTGAGTTCGAAGTTGATACCGATACCTGGGAGGGTGACGGCGACGTTTCGCTGGTCGACAACGAGTTCATCGTTGATGAGGAACGTCAGCAAGAGGCAGGCTACGATTACGAAAATATCGAGGAGAATGCCCAGCTAGTCGATGATAACGGTAACTGGGTTGCTGATGAAGTCGGTGCAAACTTCCTTGAGCTAAATCTTGACATGCAGTTTGAAGAGTTCGTCGGTGAAGAGAGCGAACTTGAAGGTGTGGTCGAGGATAACAGCGGCGACCCAATCGACAATGCATCCGTCGACATCGTTGATGACGCAACTTCAGATGTCGTGACTGACGCCGATGGCTCGTTTTCAGTGGATGGGTTCGAACCTGGTGAACAGGAGATTCGGATAAATGCTGAGGGGTACGAGCCGTCTGAGCAGACCATTGAGTTTGAACCGCTTGAAACCACCGAGCAGGACTTTGCGCTTGTCCCTGGAGCGACCGAATACAACGTGAACGCAACGCCAGCAGATGACGAAATCGTCGAAGAGGATATGCTCGGCGTGCGTGTGCAAGTCGAGAATGAAGGGACAGGTAGCGAAGAACAAGAGATAACGCTGAACGTGGATGGTCAGGAAGTCGATAGCAAGACAATCGAACTCGGGGAAGATATTGAAGACGATGTAACACCGGACCTGCTTGACCACGAGACTGACTTCACGCTTGAGTGGGAAGCAGAGGGTGAGGGGGATGTTGAGTTAGAAGTTGAAAGCGACGATAGTTCGGATACCGCTCAAGTCGAGGTTATTGATGAAAGCGACCTCGATATCGACGCCTTACTCGATGGAGAAAGCGAAGAGGGTGGGTATATTGGCTTTGAGGATGACTCGGCATCCGCTGCTCAAGAAGATGGGCTCTTACTCCCACCAAACGGGGATGAAGTCTCTGACCAATCAGGTGAGCCAATTACCGTTGAAGGGCTTGTTTCTGGTGACACGTGGACATCCACAGATGTGGATTTCCCGACGCTATTTGTCGAAGACGCTGAATTAGAGGCAGAGGTCAGTGCGCCGCTTGGGCTTGACGGGACATACGACCACGAAGCCGACGAAATGACTATCGAGGGTCTGTTACAGGTTTCCGTTGACGGCGTCGGCTCGTTTGAGTTCGAGATTGAAGCCGTTACAGACTCAAGCGGTGACCTCACTGGTGAGGCTGATTTGGATGAAGATGGTGGGGACGTGGTTGCTGTTGATAACGAATTCATCGCGGATGACGAGACTGGTGATGGGGTTGTCGATGCGGCAGTTGGTCTCCCAGCAACGGACTCGGGTGCACAGTGGCTGTATCTCCCATTCGAATTCAATGCCGAGGAAGTTGATGGAGACCTTGCACTCGGTGACCTTGAAGGGAAGGTGACAGATGAGGATGGCGACCCAATCGAGGATGCAACCGTTGAACTGGGTGATGAAGCTGATACCCGGTCAGATGAAGACGGTGAGTACGCGCTTGAAAATGTTGACGCAGGGGAATACGACGCGACAGTCGAAGCAAGTGGCTTCGAGGAAGTGACGACCGAAGTGGAGATTGAAGATGGCGAAACAGTGACCGAGGACTTCGAACTCGCCGCAGGCGAAGCTGAGTTTGAGCTAGACCTTGCTGGTGATAGCGTAAATGCAGGCGATGTTGTTGAAGTCGAAGCGACTGTTGAAAATATCGGAGAAGCCTCAGGTGAGACAGAAGCGACAATTGAATTAGCCGATGAAGAAGAAACGGAGGATATTGAACTCGATGGCGAAGACTCCGAGTCGTTCTCACTCACGTGGGAAACTGATGAAGACGATGAGGGCGAGTACACTGCGGAGCTAACCACAGATGATGAAAGCGTAGGCGCTGATGTCATCGTCGACGAGCCGCTGGATGACGAGGGTGCAGATGCGACGTTCAGCGCATCCAGCACTGATGGGTTCATCCTCTTTACTGAGAATGAATTTGTGGACGAGGAAGCACTCGCGCTCCCAACCGAAGACGGGGGTAATGCTATCGAAATCGACGGACTCGTCGAAGATGGAGAGTGGGAATCGACCTCAGTCGAGTTCCCTGATATCGAAGACGAAAACCTCCCGCTGCCGGCATCAGTTGATACTCCTGGTTTGGAAGGTGATATCGACCTTGAAACCGGGGAGATGACTGCTGACGGAACCCTCGAAGTTGACCTTGAAGGAAATGGGTTTGATTTCGAAATTGGACTGACGACTGATGACAGTGGTGAACTGAGCGGTGATGCCTCGACGGATGAGGTGCTGTTAGTCGACAACGAATACACAGTCGATGGGGAGTCCGGTAACCCAGCTATCGATGGCTCTCTCGACCTCCCGGCTGATGACCCAGGTGAGAACTGGCTTGAACTTGAACTCGGATTGGAGATAACTGAGCTTGATGGCGACGGTCTTCCGACGGGAACTGTTGAAGGAACCGTTGAAGCTGATGATGGTGCATCCCTCGAAGATGTGACTGTCGAATCCGGCGAGGAGGAAACAACCACTGATGAAAGTGGGGCATACGAAATCGAGGTACTCGCTGATGGCGACGAAATCTCATTTATATCCGATGACCACCTCGATGAGAGCGTCGAAGTGGATGTCGAAGAGGACGAAACTGAAACCGAAGATGTCGAATTAGCGACTGCGGCGGCGGAGTTCGAAACGGAACTCGGTAGCGAGGAAGGCTTAGTCTTTGCAACTGTCGAGAACGTTGGCGATGCTGAAGGCGAGACGACGGTGACCCTCGCAGCAGATGATGAAGAAATTGAAGAAGATATCAAACTGGATGCAGGCGAGCGCGACAGTATCGAGTTAGAGGTCCCAGAGGATGACGATGTCGAAGCAACCGCCACAGCAGGTGGCGAAGAGACTGCCGCCAGTCTCGCAACCAACGAGGATGCAACCGATGACGAAGACGAGACAGACGGTGATGCCGACGTATTTGCTGAAAGTACTGGCGGATTCATGTTCACCGATGATGACACCATCGGCGACCTGAGCGACGACGAAATCGAGGAACTGCTGTTCGAAGATGAGGACGGACTTGCGTTCCCACCAGTTGACCACGAGGCTGCCGAAGAGTGGCCAACCGGCGAGAACCCAATCCAGATGGTGGGAGAGGTTGATGAAGACGATGGAACCTGGCAAGCAACCGATGTCGAGTTCCCAGACCTGTACGTTCCATCTGCTGACCTGATTGCAGATGTCGAGGCGCCGAACCTCGGCGGCGAATATGACCCAGAAAACGGTGTGATGACCGTTGAAGGAGAGATGGACGTTGATGTGCTTGATTCGGACGCCGTGTTGAACTTCGAAATCGCTGCAACCACGGAAGACAGTGGCGCGCTCACGGGCGAGATGGATGTTGACGAAGAAGGTGGAGAAGCAGTGTTTGTCGATAATGAGTACGTCATTACGGAAGAGTCCGGGAGTCCAATCATTGATGCTGCACTTGGAATCGATGAGGATGGCTCTGCAGATACGGAAGGGCAAAATTGGATGCAATTAGAGATGGAGCTTGAATTTGACCCTGACGATGCCGAAACGGACGAAACTGAAAGCGCATCCGAGTCCGATGATGATGAAGAAGAGGCAGGCACTTTCCTCACTGCGTTCGGTCAACTTGTTGGCTTCGTCGGATTGCTCGCGGGGGTTGTCGCGATGGGTATCGGGGTTGCCAGTCGATTCATTGGCGCGATTGACCCCGACTCCTAACCCTGCTGAAAAGTATTCTTGTTGTGACTATCGGTATATTGAATTGGTCGGTCACATTCTTCAGTAATTTTTCAGATGTTTGCACAGACTGTCCATACTGATTATTGTGTTTATTTTCGTGCCGACAGCACGTAACCGGGTGTTCTGCAGGCTGCAATTCATGAATTGTGAATAGTTACTATAGTGAAAACCTATCCTTTCGGTTGGCATCATCAACTATCGCCTGCGTGGATGAGATAGCATAGCTCCGTTACACTAGGATTGCTCACAACGGAAAGGATACAGTAGTAGGTGAATGCTCATATGATTCCTTGAGAATCGTCTATCCGTCTCAGACAACTGACGCTACTGGGCAGAAGCTAGTGAACAATCTCGCCACCTCGGGATGGCGAGTATGGTAACGACGTTACGTCCGGCAGTATGTGGAACTTGAATAGTTCTCTTGTGTGTATATGGGTTGACTCGTGCTTTCTCCTCATAGAGTGGCTACTGAATCTCATCCCACAGACTATTGCCTCGTGATTGGGCGATTGATGTCTCTTCCTCAAGCAGTTCGTGTCGCCACTTTCCTTTAGATACCTTTCATCTAAAACGTCGGAATTGGCGTTACTGAGAGCCGAACTTGGATGTTACAATCCCTGATAGAAAGCTCCCAATTCCGCTCAACCCAGCCAGTGCAATCAGGTCGAACGCACCGACAGGTCCTTCCTCTTCACCGTTTCCGGGTCCAGCCTGACTGATAAACAGTCCGGCAACGACTATCAACACCGTCGCTCCGATAAGACAACCCGCCCCGATGATGAGGACGCTCCGGTTGGTTGAGGTCCGTAATCCCTCAAATATACCAACGATACCAGCAACGAGCGGCGCACTGAGACTAGCGATGAGAAGGAACGCAAGCGGAGTATACCCTTCGACGACTTGGCGTTCTTCCCCCCCAAGGTCGGACATCACCAGTGCCTCAATCCATTCCCAGGTAAACAATGCAACAAGGCCGATCCCCACCCCAACGCCGAACATAGCGAGGGTAATTCGGCTAACCACGTTAAGTGGATTCTCACCCATAGTCGAATAGCTGTTCACAAGGGTGGGTAATTAAAGCAACTATTTATCATTATTATCCGATACGAACGTCGCCAACCGGCAGTCACTTCGTGGGGAGAGTTACTTCGACTCCATCAGCATACACTGTCGGCTCTGTGAGTATCCCATCCATATGGATTGGTGCAACGACATCGCCCCCGATTCCGTGGTCGTCACCAACCGCCAGATGAACAGTTCCACCGGCTTTTTCATCAAGAAGGACGGAGCCAATCAATTCGGTGACCGCGACGTTCGTTCCGATACCGAGTTCTGCAAGGTTGTATGCATCGTTACCGACTTCTTCAGCGGCCACTTCAAGCTCGTTGCTGATTGGCTCATCATCGACATTAGTGACGAAGCCGTCCTCGACAGTGAACGTAACCGTCTGTCCATCTTCGAGTTTACCGTGTGGTCGAATCGTTCCATCAACCACAATCGTCCCGTCAGCGGATACGGGGCTGACAAAGACCTCTCCTGCAGGGAGGTTCGAAAAGTCGCCGGGTTCGTGAACGATTCCTGTGTCTGGAAGCCACTCGCGGTCACCAATCTCTAGCGTGATATCAGTACCTTGTGGCGATGTTACACGAACCTCGTCGGCATCAGCAACCTGGTCGAGGACGTTTTCACACTCGTCAGCGATTCGCTCATAATCTGCATCGAGTCCCATCAAAAAGACACCGTCAGTAATTCCTGGAAGCGTTGCAGCACGCGCTCCCGAACTGGTCGCGTTCGAGCGGGCGTTGGTGTGACTCAGGCTCTTTGTCGTCGGTGCAAGCACGACATCGGCATGTGCCATGGCCGCCGCAACAGGCTCTGGTGGTTCGGTTCCATGCTGCTCACCTGGTGGATACCGGATAACGGAGACATCATCGCTGATTTCACCCGCAACCGTATAGAGCGCTTCAGCAATTGCAGTTCGTTTGTCGTCGGTTACGATAAGGCAACTTTCCGATGGCTGGAGGTTCATACACTGTGTGATTGCAGTCGTTGCAGGCTGGCGCAGTGATTCGTTTTCCATACACGCCACTTGGGTGGAGCACTTATGAGCGTTTTCGATACTGCGGCTTTTCGCCGGACTGTTATGGTTGTCGTCGTAACTCACCGAGGGTCGGAAATTGGAGTGATTCGCCTGACCCGGTATCATAAACGATAGGGCGTAGCTCCCGTACGGAGGTGAGCATCGGCGACAGAAACTCCTCCGTCGATAGCTCAGTTACTTCAACGCCTCTCACGAGGTCATTGAACGACGGAAGCACGAGTAGGTCCGCATCGTTATACATCCCATCACCGGCGAGAATGCAGGGATATCGGGTTCCTTCAACAGCTATTGTCGGGTGGTCATGTCCGATAACATAGCGTTCTGCGGTTGTTTCCGGCTCAACGTGACCATGCGTTATTACCGTCTCACCAACTGGAAACTCCGGGGATAGGTCGCCGGACCAGAGCGTTTCGAGCAGCGTATCGTGATTCCCTGGCGTCACAACCAGGTTAGCACCTACTTCCCCTGCTGTACGTTCGATTCTGGTCAGCGTCTCCTCGGCAAGTCGGGGTATGGTGTCGAACGAGTGGAGCAAATCGCCAGCAATAACGACCGTTTCGGGGGAGTGCACGTGACAAAGCGTTTCAAGACGCTTGACCATGTTGTCGCCACCACCCACAGGAAGTTGGACACCGGAGGAAGCCGCTTTCCCGATATGCAGGTCCGAAATCACGAGGGTATCGTCAATGATGATGGCGCGGTCGGCCACTGTCACCCCCACCAGTGCATCCATATCCCCCGGTTGGATTCCAGCAGCCAAATGCTTGCTGGAAAAGAGTATCAAGAGTTATTCAGCCTCGGAACGGGTGTCTGAGTATGCCATCGTTTTCATCACGTGTCGAGCGTGTTTCGATAAGCGGCATCCGTGAAGTCTTCGAAGCAGCCGGGGAAGATGCAATCAACCTTGGGCTTGGACAGCCGGACTTTCCGACGCCAGCCCACGCCCGTCAGGCGGCTATTGATGCCATCGAATCGGGGCAGAGCGATGCGTATACTTCAAACAAAGGGACTAGAGCGCTCCGTGAGGCTATCTCCGATAAGTATTCGCGTGATAACAACCTCACTGTCGACCCGGAGAACGTCATCGCAACGGCAGGGGGGAGCGAAGCTCTTCATATCGCCATGGAAGCACACGTCGATGCCGGTGATGAAGTCATTATTCCGGACCCGGGGTTTGTCTCCTACGATGCGTTGACCCACCTCGCAGGCGGCACACCTGTTCCTGTGGGACTCCGTGATGATTTAACGCTTGACCCCGGGACAGTCGAGGACGCAATCACTCCAGATACGAAGGCGTTCGTCGTTAATAGCCCGGCAAACCCGACGGGAGCAGTCCAATCACCAGCGGACATGCGTGAGTTTGCGAAGATTGCTGACGAACATGATATTCTCTGTATCAGCGACGAAGTGTACGAACATATCGTCTTTGAGGGTGAACACCGTTCTCCGCTTGAGTTCACCGAAAAAAACAATGTCGTCGTCGTCAACGCCTGCTCGAAGAGCTATTCGATGACTGGGTGGCGACTGGGATGGGTGACCGGTTCACACGAGCGCATAGAGCGAATGCTACGTGTCCATCAGTATGCCCAAGCCTGTGCAAGCGCACCGGCCCAGTACGCCGCTGAAGCGGCTCTATCCGGCCCACAGGACCCTGTCGAGGAGATGGTGGAGGCGTTTGAACAGCGTCGTGAGGTGTTGCTTGCTGGGCTGGAAGAGATGGGGTTGACCTGTCCTGAGCCTGCCGGAGCATTCTATGCGATGCCGAAGGTTCCCGATGGCTGGGTTGATGCAGTCATTGAGCGTGGCGTCGTTGTGGTCCCCGGAGATGCCTTTGGTGAGCGCGGCGACGGCTATGCTCGCATCTCCTATGCGACAGACATTGAAACCATCGAGGAGGCCCTCGATATCATGGCGACGGCGACGGCAGCAGTTGAGAGCTAGTTCAGCGACACACACATATTCGCTCGCTCCAATTACCCCCAAGCAATGGAGCATTTGACCCCACATCATATCCCACTCTATCGCACAGAA
>LKNH01000114.1 GCA_001564135.1 Halobacteriaceae archaeon Tc-Br11_E2g27
ATCTCCGACGAAAGATGAGTTCCTTGATGGTGAGTATCTACACCACGAGCTCCAGGACCTTGTTCTTGGGAAATTCGACGTTTCCTATACGGACGAATCCGGACTGCACGACCTTGTCGACAGGGCAAGCGAGGTGCTCGCCGAACACGAGATGCTCGAAGACAAGCAGGTGATGGAAGAGTTTTTCGAGGAACTTCACGATGGCGAACGCGCCACCTACGGTTTCGAGCCAACGCGTGAGAACCTGATGATGGGTGCGGTCGACCGTCTGCTCATCAGCGAGGACCTCCGCAAAGACGTAATCATCTATGATTGTGGTGGGCGCAAAGAGTTCGAATTTATCGATAAAGGCGACTCAATTCCGGAACACACCTGTTCAAACGGCGAGACGGTATCCGACGGCGAGCGTGAGGATGCCATCGACCACCTGATGGAGCTTGCTGACCAGCGCGGAAGCGAAACGGTCTTCGTCTCGACTGATTTCGAAAAGGGCGAACAGCTACTGACGGCCTTCGGTGGCGTTGCTGGACTGTTGCGATATTCGACAGGCGTCTAACGGCTCTGTTTTTGTTGGTCACCGGTCTTCGCTTCGTACCGTCCCGCCAATCACCAGTGCAGCGCCGATGATGACGAGATTTTTGACGATATACTGTCCCTCGACCGTAAGCCCATAGGGAAACGTCGTAAAGACGACTTCTGGAAGAATGACGATGGGGAGAAACGTCCCCGGAAGTTGCAAAAAGAGAAGCAAAATCCCGACTCGGATGAGTGGGCGATAAAGGAGACAGAGCCCAATAATGACTTCCCAGACACCGAGAATGGGGATAAACTGCGATGGTGAAATCACATACACAGTCGCAGCGATGAGCGGTTCCGCCGGCGAGAGACCAACCACTTTGAGCAGTCCAAACCAGATAAAAACGATGCCGATAGCCGCCCGAAGGACGGGAACGCTCCAGCGGTCCATCTGTTCAATAATGAGTGAATCGACACGGTCCAGCTGCCGTCGCCCCCTTTGTACCAATTCGGCGGTAGACTGTTCACTTGCCATGACAACAGCGTTGCAACTGGAGACGGCAAAGTCTTCTTACGGGTTACGTCCCAGTCTGTTTGCTCCCGTTATCCAGCAGGAGTCCAAACAGCTAACATCGCTGCGGCGGTGAGTATCGGTAGATGTCGAACGCGAAAGGCGACCGACGCGAGCGCGAGCTCGTGAACAAACTTGATGAGGCTGGCTTTGCGGTAATGCGCGCCCCTGCAAGCGGGAGTGCAACGGAGCGGGAGCTCCCCGATGTGCTAGCTGGCGATGGAACGGATTTCTTTGCTATCGAGGCGAAATCCTCTGCTGGTGACCCCATCTATCTCACTGGAGAGGAGGTCTACTCGCTCGTATACTTTTCACAGAACTTCGGTGCGAAACCCCGGATTGGTGTCCGGTTTGACCGCGAGGACTGGTACTTTTTCCATCCGGATGACCTCTATCAAACCGACGGCGGGAACTACCGCGTCAAAAAAGAGACGGCGCTCGCCGATGGCGTTGATTTCACGGAGTTCGTCGGCCACTCGGAGAAAGTAACGCTGGAAGAGGCTGCCCAACAGAGCGGAGAGCAAGACAAGGACCGGGAAGACATCCGGAAGGTACTGGAAGCAGTCGAACGTGGGGACCTCTCCATCGAAGATGGCGTTGAGATGCTCCGATAGACGTACCGAATCTATGGACTTTTTGCGGCTGCTCTCCCCACACTAAGATATGTCTGATAGCCTCATTGTGCTCAACAAGGATTCGGATACCGTCTCGTATATCGACCCTGAGACGGGTGAAACAACCGCCGTCGTTGAGACGGACTTTAACCCACACGAAGTTGTCATCTCTCCTGATGGCTCGAAATCGTTCGTCACGTGCTCGCTGGGCAACGCGTTGAACGTCATCGACAACGACACTCACGAGGTCACCGAGCGATTTGAACACGACCTTTTTGATTTCCCACACGGGGTTGCTATCCGGGAGTCAGCAAACGAACTCTGGCTGGTTTCAACCTACAGCAGTCAGGTATTTATTTTCGATATCGATACCGTCGAACTGCTTGAGACGTTCCCAACGTATCAGGATAAATCACACATGGTGACGCTCTCTCCCGATGAATCACGTGCGTATTTCACAAACATCGGAAGCGACAACGTGACCGTCGTCGATTGCGAAGAGCGCGCGATTGTCGCCGACCCCCCAGTCGGCGAGGAGCCGGAAGGAATTGGTGTCGACCCGGATACTGGCGATATTCTCGTCGCCAACCAGGAGGATGGCATGCTTTCCGTACTTGACCCGGTTTCGCTTGAGCAGTCAAACCGAGCACTCCTCGGGGAGACGCCGATTCGTGTTGTCCTCTCGCCGGATGGTCGGTACGCGTTCGTTCCGAACCGCGAGTCAAATGATGTGTCCGTTATCGACACCGAGCACGTCCGAAACGGCGAGCAACGACCGTGGGAAATCGCGCGTATTCCGGTCGGTATCTGGCCGGGTGGGACCGTCTTCGACCCTGATGGAACCAATGCATACGTTGCCAACAACAAAACGAACGACGTGTCGGTGCTCAATGTCGAAAGTTTCACTGAAATTGAACGGTTTGACACAGAACTGCATCCCGATGGGATAGCGTATCTGTCCCGATAACGACCGGTTTTAGCCACGCCGTCGTAGAGACCGGCAACATCCGCTGTATGCGCTGTGTTTTGGTAGCTCCAACTCAGAGAGAAGGGCATGTTAGAACCACTGCTGTTTGTCACCTTTGAGGAGCTGTTTCCTCGGGGCATCGAGCAGTATCTGCTTGGGGGATTGCTCATCGGACTCGGGACTGCCGTCATTTACGTTGGGACAGGCATCCACGCGGGTGCAAGCACGTTTCTCGAAACAACGCTCTCGTACGGCTCAAAGCTCTCGCGCTTCCAGCAACCACGATTTATCGCCTCACGTGACTGGCGCGTCGTGTTTGTGCTGGGAATCGTCGCCGGAGCGGCAGCCTACGCTATCGTCGCCGGTGAGTTCTACTGGCTAACTGGCGTTGACCCATGGCGTCTGTTTCTCGGTGGCATCCTCGTCGGTGTCGGTACACGACTCGGTAAGGGGTGTACATCCGGTCACGGCGTCTGTGGGGTAAGCTCGGGTTCAGGTGTTTCAATTCTGAACGTGATTATCTTCATGGCAATCGCCATCCTCGTCGCACACCTGCTGGTTGCGGCAGGGCTGGGGGTGAGCGCATGAGCGGCGCTGGCGTCGTTGCTGAACACGAAGACCATCCCCTCTTTTTGCCTCTTGTCTTTCTCGGGGGGTTCATCTTCGGTATCGGACTCGCAGTTAGTCAGATGGCCCGTCCAGAGATTGTCCTCGAATTCCTGCAGTTCGATGACTTTGGCCTCCTGTTCGTGATGGGCGGGGCAGCAGCGGTCACCGGTATCACGTTTTGGGGGCTCACGCTGTCCGGGCGGAGCGCACCGATGACTGGCTACCGGTTCGGACGGCGACTGAAAGCCATGGACAGAGACGTGGTTATCGGCGGTGGCATCTTTGGCGTCGGCTGGGGTATTTCGGGAATCTGTCCTGGTGCAGCCTACGCGAGCCTCGGTATCGGGAACGTCATCATCCTCTACGGGATTGGCGGGATGTTCATCGGCGCGTATCTGCAGGGCTATCTCCGAGAACTGCGAACGACATCGGAACGCCCAGTCACATCGGATTGAAAACAGCGGGAGACAGAAATCAGTAGTCGGCCGCGCTGTCGTTACTCTGGGACGACACGGGCGAACGCAACGTTTTCTTTGACCTGCTCGATTTCGACTGTCGGTTCGTCACCTGGCTGTGCACCGGGGACGATGACGACGTAGCCACGTTCGACTTTGGCGATGCCGTCACCCTGGTCGCCGACAGATTCGATGGCGACCTCTCGAACCTCGCCCTCGTCGACTGGCGGTGCTGGTGGGCCGGGTTCGCGGTCAGCCTGTGAGAGTGTCGTTTCACCGGCTGATTCGACTGGGGCAGCTTCCTCCGCTGGAGCAGGCTCGCCGCTTACCTGTGGCAAAATCGCAACACGATAGGTCTCTCCGGCTGTTGCAGCCTCGTGTTCAATTTCGGATTTCGGTACCTCGATAACGTAACTATCCTCACGTTCTTCAACTGTCGCAGTGAACAAACTTCTCAATGAATCCGGAATCTCAACCATATGTGGTAGTTCGACAATAGGATGCTGCCCTCATTAATATCGGGGGTATCGCTGAGATTCGCCAATCTATATTAAAAAATCAACACATCTCCCTATATGACACGTCTCAGAGTAATCGGTATGTTCCCCGGTGTTCGCTCGCCGCCCCTGTTTGGACGAGTTTCGTGAGTGCTTGTTTCGTGTAGGTTTCGGGAACGCCGTGCTCGCTGGCATAGGAAACGACAGCCGACTCATCGGGCTGGTCAAGCTCTCGCAGTGCGGCTTTCACTATCTCCTTGCGGCTCTGTGAACCCCCGCCTTCGAACCTATCCACTGCATCGGAAACGGCATCCGTATCGACGCCCGAGGCTTCGAGATACGTTTCGTCATCGATGCCGGAATCGTCGACGAGTTCCTCTAGCTCTGCAAACGTGCCTACGTCGGCAAACGCCTCGTCGTGGTCGCTCCGTGCGGCGAGCATCGAGGCTCGGACGTCGCGAGCGTGATTTTCGTCTTCCGTCGTCACGAACTTCCGCCGCTTTTTATATTTTCGCGTGCGCCCACACCGTGGACACTGCGTGCTGTCTGGTCTCCCTTCAATAATCCACAGTGCGTGACAGTTGTCACAGCCGACGACCGCGTACATACCACTCCGTATGGCGGCTTGGTATCTATGTTCTTGGGATAGTTTGTATTCCGCTCTGATACTGCCGGACGTAACTTCGGTACCATACTCGTCACACCGGGATGGCAAGATTGTCCACTATAGTAGCCACTGAAAGTCAGTGAACACCCGATCGCAGGACAGCTGTGCGATCGGTGTGTAAATCGTTTCAGTTGTTACTATAGCTTCCGTCCAGTAGTATGAGCATACGAGGACAAGAGATTGTAGTGACCTGCGAGGCTCAGTTCGTGCTCACGATTTTGATGACGTCGCCTTCCGCAAGTTCGTGTGAATCGCTGATTCGGCGACCGGCACGAGCATCCACTGCGTGAAGATACCCCTCGCCGATATCTGAATGGACAGTGTACGCGAGGTCTGTCGGGTCTGAACCCTGTGGAAGCAAGAACGCATCAGGGAGCATCCGGTCTTGCCCATCAGTCCAGTGAGTCTCGTTCTCAACGGGATAGGCCGTAATCCGGTCAAGCACATCATAGACGACCGTGTTAATCGCTTTCTGAACGCCAGTCCCGCCGTATTCAGAGATAACAGTTTGAATCTGTTCGAGTCCAGCACGCTGGTCGTCGCTCACACCGTCATCGATACTGAACTCCTCGTCGCCAGGGTCATACTCAACGAGTCCAGCCTCGCTACCACGGCGGAGTGCAAGTTCGCCTTCCGCCGTCGCGGGGACGACGATATCCGAAGCTTCACGGAGTCGTTCGACGTTTCCCTCGGGGGCGATATCGGCCTTGTTTGCGACAGTAATCATCGGCTTCGTCTGCTCGCGAAGCAGGCTTGCCAGTTCGGTCCGGTTCCCATCATCCCACTGTCTGGGGTCCTCAGGGTAGGAAAGTTCCCGAAGCACGAGCGCGATATCCGCTTCCGTCGCACCGACACCAGTGAGCATCTCGGCAAGGGCGTCGTCGATATCGAAATCGGGCGCGCGCGACTGGCGTTCAATATCCTCCCAGTTACGGGAAATGATGGAAGCGAGCCACTGGTCCATCTCGCGCTCGATGAAATCAACGTCCTCGACAGGGTCGTGTTCGCCGACATCGACGGGTTCTCCCTCCTCGTTGGTCCCACCGGAGGCATCGACGACGTGTAAAATTGCGTCAGCATTTGTTAGTTCATCGAGGAACTGATTTCCCAGTCCACGGCCCTCGTGTGCGCCGGGAACAAGTCCAGCGACATCGTACAGTTCAACCGGGACATACCGCTTCCCACTCCGGCAGTTGTCGCTGTCACATCGCCTGTCACGGTCGGTACAGGGACACTCCGTACGGGCGTAGCTAATTCCCCGATTCGGGTCGATGGTCGTAAAGGGATAGTTGCCGATATCGACCTCGGCCATGGTGGCTGCCGTGTAAAACGTGGATTTGCCCGCGTTGGGCTTGCCTGCGAGCGCGAGCGAAAGCATACCCGAGATAGCTATCTCCCGGGCAAATTCACTTTCGGTTCGTCGTGTGCGTACGTTGCAAACACCGGCGATATCTTCGAGCGAAGGAAACGCGAGCAGTAGTGGGAAGTGACGAACGAGCGGCTCAATTCGTTTACGAGCGCTATCAGTCACTCGACTGTAAATACCGGCTCGTCGATAGCCTCGCTTTTACACTCCGGGCACCTGCTTGGTCGGTTAATGAGGTCATCAAACCCATCAAACCCACACTCGCGACATTCCGGTGGCGCGACAAGGACCGACTCACCTGCACCCTCAAGCGACTGGGCGACATGTTCGAGGTGGGAGAGAATCGCTTCAGTCCGAAGACCCAGTTCGCTCGCGAGGGCGCTGGGTGACAGCGGTTCCTCGCGTATCCGGTCAGCAATGTGTTCACGAGTCGTGCGCTCCTGTTCGTTCATACAGTACGTTGTGTGGAAGGCCGCATGAAACTGTCTCTGCTCGCACTGGGTGATAGGGAGTATTGCGGTAAGTTTCGTGGCTCTGACATAGCGATTGCTGTCTCAGGATGTGTAACACTCTCGGCGGTAAATACTCCCAATAATCACTATGAGTCTATCCGTCACACACGGCGATGAAAAAGCGTTTATCCAAACGCTAGTAGCTAGCACGTATGGAAGCTGTCGTTCTCGCTGGCGGATACGCGACGCGGTTGTGGCCGCTGACCCGAAACCGCCCGAAAATGCTGTTACCGGTCGGTAATACGACTGTCATCGACCGTATCCTCACGGAGTTGGAAAAAGATGACCGTATCAATGATGTCTATCTCAGTACGAACCAGCGGTTCGTAAGCGACTTTAAACGTCATTTCGAGGGGCGAGAGTACGAAAAACCCCAACTGAGCGTCGAGGAGACGACCGATGAGGACGAAAAGTTTGGCGTCGTCGGCGCACTTGCGCAGTTAGTTGAGCGCGAGGGGCTGGCAGGCGAAGACCTGCTTGTCGTCGCTGGTGACAACCTCATTAGCTTCGACCTCTCTGCGTTTATCGACTTTTTCGAGACGCGCGATGGCTCGGCGCTGGCGGCGTACGATGTTGGTTCGATTACCCGCGCAAGCTCATATGGCATTCTCGAACTCGATGGCGAGCGAGTCGTCGATTTTCAGGAGAAGCCGGATGACCCGCCAAGTACGCTCGTGTCGATTGCCTGCTATGCGTTCCGCGCGGAGGATGTCGAGTTCGAGACCTACCTCGACGATGGAAACAACCCCGACGAACCGGGCTGGTTCATCGAGTGGCTACAAGAGCGAAAGCGGGTCGATGCGTTCACTTTCGATGGGGCCTGGTTCGATATCGGAACGCCGGAAAGCTATCTCGATGCTGTCTCCTGGGCCCTTGATGGGAAATCAATCATCGCAGAGAGCGCAACGGTTACGGACTCAAGCGTCGGAGAAAACGTCCACGTGATGGACAATGCGACCGTGAAAGACTCGACGCTTGAACGAACGCTCGTCTTTCCGGGCGCAACCGTCGAAAACTCCGAACTCCGGCAGACGATTGTCGACGAGAAGGCCTCAGTAAGCGATATCGACCTTTCGGGAGCGCTCGTGGGTGCTCACAGCCAGATTCCGTGATAACAATCGAGACATGCCAATTTGGTGACCTCTCTCAGTCCGCTACATTTTTCCTTGCAGTCCGTAAATCACGGGGTAATGGTTACCGTCCGGGCACCAGCAACGAGTGCAAATCTTGGCAGTGGCTTCGATGTCTTCGGC
>LKNH01000115.1 GCA_001564135.1 Halobacteriaceae archaeon Tc-Br11_E2g27
AATTTACAACCTGCTGAGCACGGAGATTGCTGAGGCGGTTGCGTCGGAGGTTGACGGTGTTCGACAGCTACAGATGCGGCTCCTGAGCCAGATTGGAAAACCAATCGACCATCCACACGTTGCGGATGCAAAGGTAATCACAGAAGACGGGAGCGAACTTGACGAACTCCGGGATGATATCGCCGAGATTGTCGACCGAGAGTTGGCAGATGTCACCGGTATTACCAAACGCGTTATCGAAGACGAGCTATCCACGTTCTGAGCGGACGTTTACACACCGTCTTTCGGTGGCGAACCACGACTATTTATACGTGCCATCATCAATCGACGGTATGCACCCGCCCGGCGCGGACACTATCCTGATTCGGTATGGCGAAATCGGGATCAAAAGTTCACAGCTACAACAGCGACTTGAGCAACTGCTCGAAGAGAATCTGACAGCAGTCCTCCGTGCCATGGACACCGATGACGTGGTCAGACGCGAACGGACGCGGCTGTATGTCGAAACGACACCGAACCGTATTGACTCAGTGACCGAAGCAGTGACACAGGTCCCCGGCGTCGTCTCCGCAAGCCCGGCGGTGCGAACGGAACCGACCCTGGCTGCTATCAAGGAAGTATTGGTCGAGACCGCGGTTGAGAGAATCGACAGCGGGACACTCGCTGTCCGTGCACGACGTGCGGGAGAGAAGGAAGTGCATCCGTTCACGAGCACCGAGTTAGAGCAAGAAGGTGGTGCTGCCGTGGTTGAGGCACTACGAGAGAAGGGAGTCACTCCCGAGGTTGACCTTGAAACCCCTGATACGACGCTTTACATCGAGTGTCGGGAACACGATGCCTACGTTTTTCTCGAGAAAGAAAACGGGCCGGGCGGATTTCCCGTCGGGAGTCAAGAGCCGATGGTTGCGCTCCTCAGCGGCGGCATCGACTCGCCAGTCGCGGCGTGGTCGGCGATGAAACGCGGCTGTCCCATCTATCCGGTTTATATCGACCTCGGTGAGTACGGTGGTATCGACCACCGGACTCGTGCGCTTGAAACCGCAAGGCAACTATCCAAATGTGCGCCAAATTGGCAGAACCCAGTTCGCGTTGCTACTGGTGGACCTGGAGTTGCCCGTATCGTGGAGGAAGCCGAGTCGTTACGGATGCCGGTTCTCCGACGGTTCATGTTCCGGATTGCAGAAGATATCGCAGCGGAAGTCGGTGCAGTCGGCATCGTGACCGGCGAATCCATCGGACAGAAATCCAGTCAGACCAGCGCTATGCTTTCGGTGACAAGCGAGATAACAACGCTTCCAATCATTCGTCCACTTGTCACGCTCGATAAAACGGAAATCGTCGATAAAGCAAAGGAAATTGGGACATATCGGGACTCGACAATCAGCGCTGGCTGTAACCGAATTGCCCCTGACCGCCCGGCGACGAAACCCTCTCTCTCAGTCGTGCAGGCGGCTGAACCAGAGGATATCGCGGGATTTGCGAGGGATGCTGCCGAGAGTGCCGATATCATTTCCACAAAAGAACTCATACAAAAGTAATCGCACATCTGCCAAGACGAAACCACTTTGCTCCGGCCGGTATAGAGACAGCGTATGGCCCGTGTTTGTCTGGTCGGCAACGAGGATATCCATTTGCAATACGAGTTGCTATCGCGCGAGACGGCCCGTGATGCGCTGGCAGCCTACGACCTTCGGGAGCCATTCGAGAACTCGGTTGCCGTCGAAACGGTCAGCCTCGGTGCGGCAGTCTCGCTGCTCAACGACCTCAACTGGTATCTGATTCGTTTTGTCGAGGATGCTATCGTCTATGAACCATCCGTTTCCGACGACGAGTGGCTCTCCCGTGGGTTGGCTGCTGCAATCCGCGACGACCAGATTAAGCCCGAGGATAGCGACCGGTTTCTCAAGATTTACGGCCTCGAATATTCGGAATCAGCAACGCAACCGGACAGTCCAGATAGCGAAAAAGAGGATGATGAAGCGGCTGAACCGGGAGATGATGGCAATGAAAAAAATCCACCAACTGATACTGACGAGGAAACTGCACCGGGATACGACGAGGCAGCTGAACCGCCCAGACTCGTCGAACCGATGCTCGTCACGAGAACGGGCGATTCGGTTCCGGAGTACGATTTGCAGCCAGTTGCGGAGACGCTGACTGTCCGAGTAACCGCCGAGGAATTCGGAGCCTAACTACGGGCACAGACATGCAGTTCCTACACGCATGCAAATACTTATTCGGACGCTGGCACTGTCCCTCTCTAATGAGCCGACCTGTCCGCCGGCCCTCTCTCATAAGCGTGGGTGAGAGACAGCCGTGACGGCTGAACCAGACCACTCCGAATCCTCGCTTACCACAACACCTGTTGGCGTTCGGGAGCTACTGGTCATCTATCTGAAGGGGCTTGCAATGGGCGCGGCGGATGCCGTTCCTGGCGTTTCCGGCGGGACGATTGCGCTGATTACGGGCATTTATGAACGCTTGATTCGGGCAATCACCGCCCTTGACCCGACGGCGCTTCGCCACACGGTATCGCTGCATCGCCGAGCAAGCCGACAGGCACTCTGGCAAGAGCTCAAGGCGATGGATATGCCGTTTCTGGTGGCGCTCGGGTTAGGGATGGTCAGTGCTGTGGTCATTCTCGCACGCGGTGTCCAGCTTGCCCTTTCAACCGTTCCTGGGCCGACCTTTGCGTTCTTTGCGGGCCTTATTGGTGCCTCTGCAGTCCTCCTGTTCGATGCGCGCTGGTTTACGAACCCAGCGCAACTTGCCGCAGCGGTTGCTGGGTTTGTCATTGCGTTCGTTATTGCCGGAGCATCGACCAGTGGGTTGCTCCCACAGACGCTCCCGATGGTATTCGTTGCGGGAATGTTTGCCATCTGCGGTATGGTGTTGCCAGGGATTTCCGGCGCATTCATTCTCCTCTTGCTGGGCCAATACGAGTATATGACGGCCGTTCTGACCGGGTTCACTGACCAGCTAGGTGGCCTCGCTCTCGGTGGGGGGATGGGAACCCTTGTCGAGGATGGAATCGTCATTGTGACCTTTCTTGTCGGGGCATTTGCCGGGCTGTTTACCGTTGCGTATGCTGTCCGCTGGGCGCTGGAACGGTACCGCGGGCCGACGTTTGCGTTTCTCGTTGCGCTGATGGTCGGTGCGCTCCGGTATCCCGGCGAGCGAATGGTTGAGACGACGGCTGTCTCCCTCCAACCACTGCTTCTCGTTGCTGTTGCGGCGTTCTGTGGTGGGGCCGTCGTCTTCCTGCTCGATTACTACACGGCAGACCTCGAATACGAGACTGCGTAACTGAGGGGGTCCACACACTGTGCGTTCTGAAACACACCGTCACACCTATAGACTCCCTACCCACACACGAGCATATCGATGGCTCTCTCCGAGTTGACGGTCGAACTCCTCCTTGCTGGGTTGGCTGGCGGGATGATGGGTGCGGCACTGGGCGCGCTGCCGGCGCTCACGCTTGCTGGCATCGTCATCACCGTTGGCGAACTCGTTCAGTTTGGTGACGATGGATTGTTTGCCGGTAATGGGACGGTCGTGGACACCTTCGGCGTCTCCGGAAGCGCGCTTGAGGCGGTTGGTGTGACCGGTCTCGTTGGGTTGGGGCCCGCACTTGGACCACACGTTGCCTTTGCCGGCGGCGTTGGGGCAGCGGCGTTCGTGGGCCGGAAGGAAACCTACGACACGACGTTCCGCTATCACCAGGCGAAAAACATTACAAAACCGCTCGGTAGTAACCCGATTGTTCTCCTTATCGGTGGTGCGTTTGGCGTTGCTGGCGTCCTCATTGCACGGCTTGTCTCCGGTGTTGGAGCACCAGTTGACCCGGTTGCCACTGCTGTCGTCGTCTCCGCGCTACTGGCCCGGGTTTCCTTTGGCTACCCGCTCGTGGGTCGGGTGCGCAATCTTGAACGCTCAGTGCTCGATATGAGTCCTGCAGAGGAAAATCGCCGCTGGGGTGAGGAGGGATACGAGACTGCACAGGGAAACGCCGGAAGACAGGTCGTTGAACCGTGGCTCCCGGCTCATTATCACTGGGAGAACGTCGCTGCTCTTGGCGTTGCATTTGGTCTGCTTTCCGGGTATCTTGCGCTCATCAGCGAGAGTGCCTTCCTTGCGTTTGGCGTCGCACTGGTGGCGCTTGGCTTTCTCTGTCTCGGCCTCTATGATATTCCGGTTTTCTACCACATCGCATTGCCTGCAAGCGTTATCGCGCTGGCAATCGAACAGGACCCGGTCATCGCCCTTGTTGGGGCTGCTGTTATTGGGGTTGTTGCAGCGTTGGTCGGTGAACTCACGCAGCGACTCCTGTATGCCCACGGCGATACACACGTCGACCCGCCGTTTGTCTCGCTCGTGGTGACGAGTCTGCTTATTGGGGCTCTCGCCGGTGCTGGGGTTATCGATGCCAGTGTCGTGCCGTATCCGACGTTCTAGTTTCACCATAACCCCACAGCGTCTGTCGCCCGTCTGACGGTGAATTATGTAGGAGAGACTGTCACGTACTGACAACGGAGTATGGGTGAAACAGAATACATTTCGGTCGCCGAAACGAGCGAGGGCGTCGGCGGCACTGATTCCGTCGGAAAGGAAGTAACGCTTCCCGTCGTCGAGTTACTGACAGGTCGTGGCTTCGTCACTGGAAAAAGCGGGAGCGGAAAATCCAATTCCGCGAGCGTTATCGCCGAAAAGCTACTCGATAGCGGCTTTGGCCTGTTGATTGTCGATATCGACGGCGAGTATTACGGGCTCAAAGAGGAATACGAAATCCTCCATGCCGGTGGCGACGAGGAGTGTGACATTCAAGTCACACCGGACCACGCCGAGAAACTGGCGTCGCTGGCGCTCGAACAGAACGTGCCGATTATCCTCGACGTCTCAAGCTATCTCGATGAATCCGAGGCAGAAGAACTGCTCACGGCTGTTGCCCGTCGACTCTTTGGCAAGGCGAAAAAGGAAAAACAGCCATTTCTGTTGCTTGTTGAGGAGGTCCACGAATATATCCCCGAAAAGGGCTCCGTCGGCGAATGCGGTCGGATGCTCATCAAAATCGGGAAACGTGGCCGGAAACACGGGCTGGGTATCTGCGGTATCAGCCAGCGCCCAGCAGATGTGAAGAAGGATTTCATCACCCAGTGTGATTGGCTCCTCTGGCATCGCCTGACATGGAACAACGATACGAACGTTGTCAGTCGAATTCTCGATAACGAGTATGCCGATGCTGTCGAAGAGTTAAACGACGGGGAAGGCTTTCTCGTCACCGACTGGTCCGAGGCGGTCCGCAGAGTCCAATTTTACCGGAAGAAAACCTTCGATGCAGGAGCGACCCCGGGGCTTGATGATTTCGAGCGCCCCGACCTCAAAAGCGTCAGCGATGACCTCGTTTCCGAACTCGAAGATATTAGCGAGGAGCAACAGGCTCGCGATGACCGTGTTGCGGAGTTACGAGAGGAACTTGACAAAAAGAACTCCCGTATCGCCGAACTCGAAGCGGAGCTACAGGACGCACGCGACCTAGAGCGGATGGCAGACCAGTTCGTCAACGCGATGGTCCAACATGTCGAAGGTCCCGCTCCCGGCCGAACCGAGCGCGAGCGGATGCGAAAGAAAGCAACTGAGCGACTGCAAGCCAGAGAGGCTGCCGATGAAGCTGGCTCAAATGGCGATGGTGGAACCGAAGCTTTTGCGGCGATGATGGACGCGGCCCCACAGCTCAGTGCTGGGCCTGCGGGAACGGATGGCTCGGAAAGTAATGAATCGGATGCTGCTGACGGCGAAGGGGTAGAGGAAAGCGACGAACAGGAAGAGAGTGACGACGGAAAACCGTTTAGTGCTGACCGGATACTGGAAGCACTGCGGTCTGCGCCGGACGCACCAATCCACGGGTCGGTATCGGAACAAAGCGATGAGACGATTGAGCTTGCGCTCCCGTCGGATTTTGGTGAGCCATCGACACACCAAAACGGAGAGTCAACGGGCGATTCCGACGCTGAAATCGTCGATGCCGAGGAGGACACTCCGGATGAAGAGCCACTTGCAGTCCGGGAACTCAAAGCCGCTATCGGCGGGCTGGATACGAAAACCCGAAAGATGCTGTCGTTCTACCGCGAGTACGGCCCAAGTACGCCGCTCAACGCCCACTTTGCTGCCGGGGGCGACGGCGACCGAACGCTTGCGTATGCCCACAATCGGGAACTCAGGACAGCGGGACTTATTGACCACGTTGGCCGCGGCTACTATGATTACTGCGTCGCTGATCTCCTAGAAGAGGAACTTGGTGAGCGAGTCTCTGACACCGTTATTTCGGAGTTTACCGACACTATCGAAGAGCAGTTTCTCGATGCATAGCGCAGAAGTCATTACCTACGGTTGGTAGTCAGTTCCTATCAAGTCGGTATCTTTGGTAAGAACTTTAGTCGCACTGGTCGCACACACAAGTAGTTATGCGACCAATCGACGATACCTCACTGGCGCGAGATGGGAAAGTGCTCATCCTCGCGTATGACCACGGACTGGAGCACGGCCCGGTGGATTTCACGGATGTTCCCGAAAGCGCGAATCCTGAACACGTCTTTGACGTGGCAACACACCCCGCAGTAACGTCTCTCGCTGTCCAGAAAGGCATTGCAGAGGCCTATTACCCCTCCTACGAGGACGATGTCAACCTCTTGGCGAAAATCAACGGCACCTCAAACCTCTGGATGGGCGAATACGACTCCGCCGTTAACTGGTCGGTCGAGTACGCAAAGGACGTTGGTGCTGACGCAGTTGGATATACCCTCTACGGTGGCTCAAACCACGAAATCGAGATGGCAGAGGAGTTCCGCGATGTTCAAGAAGCTGCCCGCGAGCACGATATGCCGGTCGTCATGTGGGCGTATCCGCGCGGACAGGGCGTCAAAAACGACACCAAATCCGACGTAATTGCCTACGCCGCACGACAGGCGCTCGAACTCGGTGCTGACGTTGCCAAAGTGAAATATCCCGGCAATCAGGATGCGATGGAGCACGTCGTCGAGATGGCCGCGCGGACGAAAGTCATCATGTCGGGTGGCTCGAAACAGAGCGACCGCGAATTCCTGACCACAGTCAAGGAAGCGATGGACGCAGGCGCATCCGGGCTCGCAGTCGGCCGGAACGTCTTCCAGCGTGAGAATCCGACGCAAATTCTCGACGGCCTCGAACAGGTTATCTTCGAGGAAGCGACCGTCGATGAAGCCCTTGCAGCTGCAGATGCGTAATTGATACGCACACTCCAATGAGCGAACCTATTGAGACAATTTTCGAGACGGTTGCCCGCACTGCGAGCGACGTCCGTTACGCGTTGAGCGAGCGACGAGCATATAGCGAAGAAGAAAATCCGAGCGGCGAGCAACAACTGGCAGCCGATATCTATGCGGATGAGTTGTTCGAACAACGACTGCTCGATATAGACGGCGTTGGAACCTACGCCAGCGAGGAGCGTGAGGGTGTCATCAACGACAACACCTCCTCCGGGAGCGCCAACAGCGAGCAGTATCACATCACCTGTGACCCGCTCGATGGCTCATCGAACCTCAAATCGAACAACGGGATGGGGACAATTATCGGCGTCTACAGCCAGCAACCGCCAGCACCAGGTGAGGCGCTGGTTGCGGCGGGCTATGTCCTCTATGGGCCGATTACGACGATGGTGGCCGCAGTAGGGGATACCGTCACCGAGTATCTCATCGAGGATGGTGAGCGACAGCTGCTCAACGAACATATCGAACTCCCGGATGACCCGACGACGTACGGCTTTGGCGGTCGAGTTCCCGACTGGACCGACTCATTTAGCGAGTACGTCGACGATATCGAGGCTGACCGTCTGAAGCTCCGCTATGGCGGGGCGATGGTTGCCGACGTGAATCAGGTGGTGACGTATGGTGGCATCTTTGGCTAT
>LKNH01000116.1 GCA_001564135.1 Halobacteriaceae archaeon Tc-Br11_E2g27
GATTCCATGGCGACGTTTCCTGCGAGGACGAGCAGGTCTGCCCAGGACAGTTTGCGGCCGTATTTCAGTTTGACAGGTTCAAGCACACGGCGTGCTTTGTCGAGGTTGACATTATCTGGCCAGCTATTGACAGGTGCAAATCGCTGGGTACCGCCGGAGGTACCGCCACGACCGTCCGTCGTTCGGTATGTTCCGGCCTGGTGCCAGGTCATCCGAATAATAAGCGGGCCATAATGACCGTAATCTGCCGGCCACCACTCCTGTGAATCCGTTAGCGCATCTTCGATATCTGCTTTTAGTTCATCAAAGTCGAGTGACTCGAACGCTTCTGCATACTCAAAATCATCATCGTACGGGTCTACCGGGCGAGCATTCTGGTCGAGAATCTCTACGTTCAACTGGTTCGGCCACCAGTCCTGTGTCGTCTTTCCGCTCATCTCATTTCCTGACATGTGTTGTATCCGGTCGAACATACGCCGGTGAGTAGGATGAAATCTTGTTTAGCATGTGCTAACTGTACGTTCGATGAGGCTCGTCATAACCTACCACTAGCGTTTGTTTACAGCAGTACTTTATCCGCTCAGCAATTAGCAAAAACTAAGATGACCGCTGCGTCAACGGCAACCGAGGAGACACGCGAATTTGAGTTCGTTCTCAAGTTCGAGCCAGGCGCTGATAAGTTGATGGACGTCTTCAGGCAGTACGACTCTCTTTCGTTGTGGTCTTCCGCCATTTTCGTGAGCAACACACACATGTGGCGACTTGACCACGCTAAAGGAACGGATGAAGCGCTGAGTGCATTCGACAATATATTTCTTGATGACACCCGCTGCAACGAGTGCTTTGATGTCAATCAGTGCGAAACCGGGCGGACATATTATGTCCTCGACCGCCGAGAAACGAGCCGAACAATTTACACACTTCGTCACGAAATTGAAGCGTGCCGCTCGGTACCGTATTTTATTTTAAACCATGTTGAAAAGGGAGTCGTATTTGAATCTCGACGAGTTGGCAATGAGTATCGCTGGCGTGTTCTTTTCCCAGGAGGCCACTCTATTGGGGATGTTTATGACTCGATAGAATCGCATCTTCGTGATGGAGTGTCCCTCTCGTTATCCCATATCAGCAGTGCCGGAAACTGGAAAGCAACCGAGAGGATTATTTCAGATTTTTCACCAGAACATTGGCAGGTATTACAGGCGGCTGTCACCCACGGCTATTACGAACGGCCACGGGAAGTTTCTGTCTCAGATTTGGCGTCGATATTAGATGAACCTCGGTCAACTGTCCAGTATCGTCTTCGGACTGCTGAAGACCGTATCGTCTCTCAGTTTGTCCAGCAAACGCTCTAACAGAGGTTAGGACCGGCTCTTATGCTCTGTTCGATTCGCCGTTAGTATATGCCAAATAAGAACTCAACAGTGTCGAGAGCCAAGGGAACACCGAGAGGGCCACGACAATGAATCACTCCTCATCAGTACCGAGTCGTCAGGCGGACAGTGAAGCGACTACTATCGACGATCCGTCGATACTGCTGGCAGTGTTGGTTGACGAGCACGCACAGGAGATACTGTCAGCAACTAGTCGCAGTTCTCTCTCTGCCGATGAACTTGAATCGACTTGTGGGCTCTCTCAGTCGACCATTTACCGGAAGATAGACCGTCTTGTTGAACTCGGCCTTCTCAACGAACAGTTCCGAGTTTCGACGGAAGGTCGACACAGGAGAGAGTTCCAAGCGAATATCGACAGGGTGCAACTCGTGTACACACCAGAAGACCAATTTACGTTTGACGTGTCTTGGCGTGACTGCAATGAATACGAACCTCCCACTCCCTAGCACATGGGATATCCCTCTGCTAGTGGACTTTTGCTGTTGGTCTCCACGATGATGTCAGCCGAGCAGTTGTCTTCAAGAGGCTCCGGTGTGGAGTACAGATATGCCAGCGACGGATGACCACGACCATCCACACGAGGTACTGACTGACTTGGGTGTTGCCGTACTAACTATCTCTTCCAGCCGTTCGGTCGAAGCCGACAGCTCAGGCGATGCGCTCGTCTCGCTCATCGAAGATGCAGGCCACGACGTTGTCGCCCGTGAGCTTGTAACTGACGACGTGACCGAAATCAGCGAGGCAGTCGAAGGGTTCGTCTCCACTGACGAAGTTGAGGCGGTCATCACGAGCGGCGGGACTGGGCTGTCACCAACGGATGTAACCGTCGAGGCACTGCATCCCCAGTTCGACCGCGAAATTCCTGGCTTTGGCGAACTCTTTCGGTCGCTTTCCTACGACGATATCGGCCCGCGGGCAATCCTCTCTCGGGCGACCGGGGGCGTCATCGATGGGGTCCCTGTTTTTTGTCTGCCGGGAAGTGAAGCCGGTGCAACCTTCGGGACAGAGGAACTCATCCTTCCGACAGTTGCACACATCGTGAGTCACACGCAGGGGGAATCATGAGCGAGGAGTTCACGCACGTCACCGACGAAGGCACGGCACAGATGGTTGACGTGGGGGCAAAGGAAAAATCACAGCGACGGGCTGTCGCGCAGGGAGCGATTCGGCTCCGCTCTGAGACTGTCGACAACATCCGCGAGGACACCATCGAGAAAGGGGATGTCCTCACGACAGCACGCCTCGGTGCGATTCAGGCCGTCAAACACACCTGGGAACGCGTGCCCATGTGCCATCAGATTCCGATTACAAACGTCGATACGTCTTTCGAGTTGGACGACGAGACTGTCATGCTCGAAGTCGCCGTCGAAACTGTCGGCAAGACCGGGTGTGAGATGGAAGCTATCGACGGTGTCACCGCTGGTCTCACTGTCGTCTGGGATATGGTCAAATCTGCTGAGAAAGCCGACGATGGCCTGTATCCGGAAACAGCTATCGAGGATATTCGGGTCATCGAAAAATCCGTTGAGCGCGGAGGGATTGAAGACTAGCTAACTCGTCGTTGTCGTTCCCGTCTGTGGTCGTGTCAGAGCCCAGCAGTTCCCAGCTAGGCACAAACTCATATTTATTTCCTACGTAGGCATGAATGCGTATATAATCTCTCACAAAGGAATCAACTCTACTAATATTGCCCTCAAGGGAATTTATTCGGTGAATCCCTCTCGGGACGCAACCAACTCAGTAAGTTCGTCAGCGAACCGCTCATCGAGAGTTATTACCGATGGTTTCTCGGTACGGTCTGACTGTGAAACGACGCTGACCTGTTGTGTGCCAAGTGGAACGGTATCGAGGCCAAGTTGCGTTGCAGTCTCAACGAGCCCGATGCCAACCGTTGCACGGTCTGTGGCAACGCTGCGTGCTGCTGATTCCAGCCCCGGCAACGCCCGATGATAGCCGTCGATTGCATCGGTATCGACACCCCGTTCATCAAGCAGCCGGTCAAACGCTCCCCGCAGGGAAAGCGCTGTAGAGAGGTTCGCAAGTTGGACGTTCTCCCGTGGCAGGTCCGTACAGTCAGTGAGCCCCTGGGGATTACCGTCGGGAACGATAAGCCCCCACTCGCGCTGCCACGTCGCAAGTTCCGTCTCAGCGCTGTCATCGACCTGGTTTCGTTCATCTGCTCGAACCGTCACATCCGGAATCCCATCGGCAACCCAGCGGTCAGCATTCGCCCGACTGAGCGGCAGAAACCGGCTGTGTTCGACGGTATCGAGCACGTCCCACAGAACAGGGTCGGGTTCACCGACGCCGAGCAGCGACGGAATCGGGCTCGTCGGGTCGAACCGCTCGACGGTCACGTCGGTTCCCGGGCCGAGCATGTTTTGCTCTGGTGCCATTCGAACGATGCCATCCGTCTCGACGAGCGTCGTCGTTGCGCCACTTCCTTTCTGGGGGGCGTAGGCAACCAGCGACCCGTCTCCGGATTCGACGAGGCCAACTGGAAGCAAACGGAGTCGGCCACCGTCATACTGCACGGGAGATGCAAGTGAGGCAGTAACATTCGACTGCGGTGGCTCGGGGGTTCCGCTTGCTTCCCGGAGTTGCGGGGCCACGAAGACGCGAAATATCGTGAGTGCGGAGACTGGATAACCCGGTAATCCAACGTAAGGCGTATCGAAGATAGTTCCGACGAGCATCGGTCGACCGGGTTTGACGGCAACACCGTGGAGGAGAATTTCCCCTTCCTGTTCAATCAAGCGATAGAGCAGGTCGGTACTCCCGGCGCTTGTCGACCCGGAGGTCAACAGGAGGTCCGTCTCTTTGGCCGCCTGTTTCAGTGTCTCGGTAAGGGCCTTGTATTCATCCCCTGCCGTCTCATAGATTGTTGGCTCTCCGCCCGCTGTCCGAACCGCAGCACCGATTGCGTGGCTGTTGACATCGTATATCTGTCCGGCAGCTGATTCAAGTGGGTCTTCGGGCTGGATGAGTTCTTCTCCGGTTGAAATGACTCCCACCCGCGGCTGTCGCTGGACGGGAACGCTTTCACGCCCGAGTGCGGCAAGCAGGCCGATATGTCGTGGCCCGAGCCGGGTCCCGGGACCGAGCGCACGGTCACCGCTGGCGATATCAGTCCCACGGGCCATTACGTTGTCTCCCGGTGCAACCGCACTCAGTATCCTGACGGTGGCGTCACTTTCTTCGGTTCGCTCAACAGGAACCACCGCATCGGTAGCTGCTGGCATCACTGCTCCCGTCGCAATTTCGAGGACCTCACCCGTGGCCAGTTCCGCTGGTGGTTGTTCACCCGCGTGAACGACACCCGCCACGGTGAATCGTTTCGGTTCTGTCTCCGACGCACCAAAGGTCTCGCGTGCGCGGACGGCGTACCCATCCATCGCTGCGCGGTCGAACCCCGGCACATCGATGGGTGCGGTTACCCGCTCTGCCAGTACGCGGCGGTGGGCCTGTGCGAGCGGTAGCTCTTTGACTCCAGTCATTGATAACGAATCCAGTGCTCGGTGGACCTCCTCCGGTGAGGATAACGAGCGAAACTCCCGGCGCATACTACTCCTTCGAACCTACGTGCTAATCAGTCCCGCCCTTCCAGACCCGTGACGACGCGCCATTGTGTTTCAATGTTTCTAGTGGTCGTCGAATCCTCCCGTTCACGTCAACCAATTTCACTTTCACTGCCCTGTTAACGGGGTTTTATCTACCAGGGGGCATAACTCCGATATATGTCCGCAAGTGAGGATTTAGAAGAGCTGCCGGGCGTTGGACCGGCCACCGCAGAGAAGCTCCGTGACAACGGATTCGATAACTATCAGGGAATCGCTGTCGCCAGTCCGGGAGAGCTGTCGAACACGGCCGATATTGGCGAATCGAGTGCCGCCGATATCATCAATGCCGCCCGCGAAGCCGCAGATATCGGTGGCTTCGAAAGCGGAACTGCAGTCCTTGAACGCCGCGAGGAAATTGGCAAACTCTCCTGGGGAGTTGACGAGGTTGACGAGATGCTTGGCGGCGGCGTCGAAACGCAATCAATCACCGAAGTCTACGGCGAGTTCGGCTCCGGGAAATCACAGGTAACACACCAGCTTTCCGTTAACGTTCAGCTTCCGAGCGAACATGGCGGTCTCGAAGGCAGCACCATTTTCATTGATTCGGAAGATACGTTCCGGCCTGAGCGTATCGAGGATATGCTCTTTGGCCTTGATGACGAGATTATCGAGGACACGATGGTTTTCCACGGCGTTGCCGAGGAAGGCGAAGCCGACGCCTCCGACGAACAACTCCAGGATGCGCTGCTTGAGTCAGTTCTGGACAAAATTCACGTCGCGAAAGCCTTCAACTCCAACCATCAGATTCTGCTCGCCGAAAAAGCACAGGAGATTGCGAGCCAAACGCAAGATGAGGAGTTCCCAGTCCGCTTGCTCTGTGTCGACTCGCTTACTGCACACTTCCGTGCCGAGTACGTCGGCCGTGGTGAACTTGCCCAACGCCAGCAGAAACTCAACAAACACCTGCACGACTTGATGCGCGTCGGCGACCTCAACAACACCGCTGTCGTCATTACGAACCAGGTTGCATCCAACCCTGACTCGTTCTTTGGCGACCCAACCCAGCCAATCGGTGGTAATATCCTCGGTCACACGTCGACGTTCCGAATGTATCTCCGCAAGTCGAAAGCTGACAAACGAATCGTCCGCCTCGTCGACGCGCCGAACCTCGCTGACGGCGAGTCCGTGATGCGTATCACTGGCGACGGTATCGTTCCCGAGTAACGTTCCACTTCTTTGCAAATCACCCTCAGATACGACCGTAGTGAAAGTAATATCTCGCCGCTCGAACTCGCCCCTGTATTGCGGTTTCGAGCTGAATACAGGGGGTTGTGTACCTGTTAGATGTCGCCTCCCATCGCTTCGAACAACCGGACTTTCATCTCATCGCGTGTCATGCCATCGCTGGGTCCAAGTCCCTCCATGTGCTCGATGGAGATTGTCCCGCCGCCCATCCGTGCGTGGCCTCCTGCTTCGGCCATTGGTATGTCGTCGGCGACTGCACTGAGTACTTTCCCCATGTGAACGCGGTCATCGCTTGACCGTCCGGCCAGCCGAATGGTGCCGTCCCGCTCACCCATCACCACAACCGCACTTATCCCCTCAAGCTGTCTGAGTTCGTCTGCCGCCTGTGGAATTGCATCGAGATTCGAGACTTTGCCGACATCGCTGATAGCAAACGAGGATTTTACCGTTCGACCGGTGATGGCCCTAGCTTTGATTTCGAGCGATTCGGCATCCATATCCGGATTGGCAATGCGGTCGAGGATATCCTCATCGATACCGGGAGAGAGAAATCGCATCGCTTCAAACTCCGCGCCCGTGACGCCGCTTGTGAGTTTGTTGGTATCGGAGAGAATCCCGTATACCAGCGCCGTGGCGATGCCTGGCTGTAATATTTCCCTATCTTCGAGTTCTTCGTCAGGGTCGGCGACCCGCCAGTCCAGCTCTTCGATATACTCGGCGAAGATGGTCGCACACGCTCCGTACTCGTCACGTACGTCGGTAAAGGACTGGCCGGTTCCATCGCCAGGATGGTGGTCAACTACAGCAATAGGGTCTATCATTTCGGCGTTCGGGAAGCTTCTCGCTTCGTTGTGGTCGACCAGCACGACAGCGTCTTCCGTTATATCGTCGGCTGCATCGATCTGCTCGAAAGAAACCTCGATTTCAAACTCCGATTCGAGAAGGGTTTCGAGTGCCCGGTTTTCGTGATGACGAATCTGTCCGGGATAGTAGATTGACGCGTTCGTGTCCCGGCTCTCTGCAACTGTCGCTGCTGCCAGTGCACACGACATCGCATCGGGGTCAGGGTTCGGGTGCATCAGTATTCCAACGTCCCCGTTCCGTCCGACTGTTCGAGCAAACCGCCGGCCGGGCAGTCGATAACTCCGCCAAAAAATGGCAACTGCAAGCAAAATAAGGAGAATAACGCTTGCGACGATACCAGCGACGAGCGCTGGGTCGTCACCGAGCGGTGACGGCAACACCTCGATTGTCTCCGTCACCGTCTCGACGACACCAGTTGCGAGCATGCTGCTAGCTGGTCCGTCCTCCTACAAAGGTATGTCGTCGTTTATCTCGTATACATATCGAATACTGACACAATATGTTCTCGTGTTGTTTCAACCGAGATAGGCCGCAATGGGGGCCTGATACCCCTCGCGGTAGGTGGGATACCGAAACTCGTAGCCAAGTTCACGCAGGTAGGCGTTCGAACAACGCTTATCCGAAAGCACGCGCCGACGACCGCGCTCTGAGAGGTCAGCCGCCGCCAGCCGTTCTTCGACCGTTTGCTTTTCGGGCTCTGGCTTGCCACATTGTTCGGCCAGCCAGTCGGCCAGCTCCCACCGGGAGACCGGCTCGTTATCGACCATCAACACGACCTCATTGCGGGCATGGTCGTGTTCGATGAGGTGTACAACTGCACCGGCGGCATCGTCACGATGGAGCAAGTTCAGATATCCCTCGGTAACCGGCCCGTTCA
>LKNH01000117.1 GCA_001564135.1 Halobacteriaceae archaeon Tc-Br11_E2g27
AGCAACAGTCGAGAGCGCCGAGGGCTTTCGTAACCACTGTTCAGTTCGACGCACCGGTTTTCTTCGAGTAGAGAACCATCTCAGACAGTTAGCCAGCCACCCCACTATTGCAAGTGAAGAACAACTCTTCAAACCGTGAACTACAGAGGTAACAGGAGAGAGCCCACGACTTCAGTCGTGGGAGGAGGTCAAACCTCACTTTTCCCGATGAACATTTATAACTCGGCAGCAACAAGAGAGAGTTATCATGACCAGAATCGTTCAGACAGACGACGTACTCGGTGGCGAGCCTCGTATTGAGGAAACTCGAGTCGGCGTCCTCGATGTCTATGAACTCGTCATTGAGGGAGGATATTCGCCAGCAGATGTCGCCGATCAACTCGGACGTTCGCTCGGAGAAATTTACACCGCGCTTGCCTATTATCACGAGCATCCCGAACAGATGCGTAGCCTCCGCGAAACCCGGGCTGATACGAAGCGGGCGCTCGCGACGGAATCATTGCAACCGCCAGAAACGATACAGTGACTCTCTCATTCTTCACCGATGAACACGTCCCGAGCGTGTTTATTACGACGCTCCGCTCCAGCGGATACGCCGTTGTCCGAGCGAACGATGAGTTTGGTGAAGGGACTAATGATCAGGAATTACTTGAGTACTGTGCGAACAATGAGTATATTTATATCACAAATGATAAGAAGGACTTCACTCGGACATTCAGTGAAGAGGTTGACCACGCCGGAATTATTATTTATACTGATCCATTATTTCTCCGAGATTCGCCTGCGGAAGCCGTAACGCTGATTGATCGTGTTCTCGAATTCTACCCGCCCAGGGAACTCCGGAATGAACGCATCTGGCTCGATCAGTGGCACAAAGATTGACATTCTCAATGCGGCAAACCACGCTTCAGAGCCCACTGTGACGAATGTGTCACCCACACACCACGCAACGAGTGAAGTGGTCAAAATGAGTCCGAGTGTTTGATAGCTTTCACAACAATTTCTGGGTCACGGAGGAGTCGGTGTTCCAGAAAGCTTCCTTCGCCCTGCCCACCACCGGTATAGTTAGACTCGGTTACTCCCAAGAACGCCTGTTCTTTGAGGAGTCGATACGCACGATCCTCAGAGAGTGGACTAGCTCCCTCCTGCTCGGCGATTCGGTTATATAACATCTTGTAACACCAAACCTTTGTAACCAATCACGACATAGAACCACGTATGAGCGATGCAGACGACGTTGCCGAACTCGGCCATCACACCCTCCGTACCGCACGGGTGGAGGGGCTCCGCCGTCGGATGAACGAATTTATCGAATCACACCAACACGAGCATGACCTCAAAGAACTTCGTGCCGGCGTTGATTCGATGACTGAACTCGTCGACGAGGAGCGGACTGAACGGATTTGATGCTCTTTTTTGATACATCTGCACTGGTCAAGTGATACGCAGACGAACAGGGCACACAGACTGTTGACCAACTCATCGAAACACCAGAGAATACAATCGTCATTACGTCACTCTCCGTGATCGAAATTGCGTCCGCGTTTCGCCGAAAGTACAACCGGGGAGACATCACCAAAGAAAAGCGAGACAACCTTCTTGTTTCCTTTTTTGAAGAAGCAACGGAACGGTTTACGGTCATCCCAGTTGATGAACGCATTGTCGAGACTGCGTTCGCTCTCGTTCTCGATGATGACCTCCGAACGCTCGACTCACTCCAGCTCGCTGCAGCAGTGTCACTGCCGACACCTAATCCAGATATAACGTTTGTTTGTGCAGACAAGGAACTTGTCGATGTTGCAGCACAACATGGGTTGGCGACCAACAACCCTCGTGATTGAAAGAGTGGTCCATCTGACTACTCGTTGGGAAACACGAGCATAAGAAGAACACTCGACACGGTAGGGTGTGTACCCAGAAAGGACGAGGGAATTGTCAAAAACGATGGTCTATCTCCAACCAAATTCACAAGATCACCAGACTAACCAACCAGACCACGTCCCTGGCGGCCTGCGAAAATCGGAGATTTTCGGGCGGCCGGAAGACAACTCTTCCGGCAAACTGAAAGGGCGAGGTGCGAGGTCGTTAGACCGTCTCGCGGTCGCTGAGCGGGCAACTATCCGAATGAACGAAGTGAATGAGGATATCCCGTTCAGCGCGACCCGCGAGCGCACCGAGGGCTTTCGTAGGCATCCACTGGTTAGTTCGACTCACCGGTTTTCTTCGAATACAGAGCCCTCTCACACAGTTAGCCAAACACCCCACTATTGCAAGTGAAGACCAACTATTCAGACCCCAAAATCAGCTATTTCGATACTTTCAAATTATTGCGCTTGGATAGCATATAAATTCGCATACTGCCCACCATTCTCCAACAGCTCCCCATGCGACCCAACCTCGGTAATCTCACCAGCATCCATGGTATAGATACGGTCAGCATTCTCCACCGTCGACAGTCGATGCGCAATAGCAATCATCGCGTAATCTCGGTCCATCGCTTCGATAGCATCCTGCACTTCACGCTCCAAGTGTGAATCCAGGTCACTCGTCGCCTCATCAAGCACGAGCAGGTCAGCATCAGTCAAAAGCGCACGAGCAAGCGCAACCCGTTGTTTCTGTCCACCAGACAACCGAACCCCGTTATCACCGAGAGTCGTCTCATACCCGTTTGGCAACTCATCAAAGAACTCATCAACTTTCGCAATCTCACAAACTCGATCCAACTCAGCCCGAGTCTTTTCCCGATTACCAACCGTCAGATTGTACTCCAGTGTATCGTTGAAAATGAACGGGCTCTGTCGAACCACAGCGATGTGTTCTCGCCACTCATCAACATCCAACTCTGCAATCGGAATTCCATTCGCTCGAATCGTCCCCCGATCCAACTGATACAACCGAGCAAGCAACGACACTATCGTCGACTTGCCAGCGCCAGATTGCCCAACAAACGCGATGAACTCCCCTTTCTCGACTTCAAAGTTCACACCCTTCAGCACGTCTTCCTCATCATCATAGGAGAACCACACGTCATCAAACTCAACTTCGTCAACAGTTGCAGGCGTCTCCCGTGTTGGTTCGTTTGGCTCCTTTCGCGACTCAAGCTCTTTGACAAACTGCTGTGTCCGAACGAGGTGCGGCAAGTTGTTCTCGATCTTATAATACTTCGAATTGAGCGAACTCACTTTCGGCCCCAACTGGAACATCGCAAACAGGAAGACACCGAGCGCCCCTATCCCCAGGTTCGCAAAGGTAAGCGCCAGGTAAATCAACACAAACACGGACACCGCAACACCCAAATTATAGAAGTTACCGATAGCGGCCTCGTTGCGGGCCAATTTCACCCTGTACTTTGTATATTTATCGACGGCACCAGTAAAGTCCTGATACAGCTCAGAAGCTAACCCGAAAATCCGGACATCTCGAATCCCCTGCGTTCCCGCCTGTGCAGATTCCTGTCGCTGCTCGTTTGCATCGGCCACAATCTGACCCAGCTCAAACCCAGGTTCAACGACCTTCCGCAAGAAGACGGTCAACCCACCAAGAATAACCACTGCAAACAACGTCAACCACGGCGCAATCAAGAGTGCAATCGTCAAATAAATCAAACTGAAGAAAAACTGCTCGATAAACTGAACCACGTACCGAATCACTTTCCCACCGTACCGCGTCTCCGTAATAATCGCATTCAGCATATCGTCGCTACCCTCTTCATCAAAATACTCCACACGGGCATCGAGTGCGTTATCGAAGGTTCGTTTCTGCAGGTCTCGAATATAGTAATTCGCCAGCGCAGCCCGAAACCACGCCACAAGAAAACTCGTCGTATACCGCACGGTCATCACAGCAGCCACGCCGACCACTGCCGTGCCGAGTGTGAGCGGGATGTTGACCGTCTCGTAGGCAATCACAAACACTTCCATCGCGCCGTCGGCCTCGGCGGTGGGGTCATCCATCTGCACAAGTTCGATAATCGGGAGAATAAAGCTCAGCCCGACACCCTCAAGCACAGCCGCGGCAATCCCCAGGACGACAATCAGAACACTGAATTTCGGGTTGAACTTCGCAACGTCGATAAGGGCATCAATCTTCTCACGTCGAGAGACTGCAGGAGTATCATCAGCCATGTAAACGCAGTTACTCAACGGTGGGGTGTAGCGTGATATATGTCCTGTGGTGTTCCGCTGACAGTGAGACGCTCTGACAGGACCCATAACCACTCAACTACGACGCTTGCCACAAGCGGTCAACGCTGCAAACCGGTTCTAATTAACCAACAAACTCCAAAGTGAACCCCAGGGCGTTGGTTAAGACCAGTCAGCGACATCCAACTGAACACTTCCAAACGTTTGACCTCCTCCCACGATTTCAGTCGTGGGAGGAGGTCAAGGGACAATAGAGCCGGATCCACCCAACACGCTTTCCGATGGGACGATTCGTCGGTACGATAACTCGCATGAAGATACGAAAGGACACGAACTGCATGTTGCACCGGAGCCCGATCCAGAGAGTATTACCTTCCCTGGGATACTCGAACTGTGGGAGTGGAACGAAATTCCGAAATCGGAATTCGAGATTCAGTGAGGTCAGCACACCATGGTGATACCAATGACCGATGCCACGCCACCACTACACCCAGTTGAACGCGAACAGCTTCGAACCGAGTCAACCCTCGTTGTGACTGTCAAGTCCACGAATGAGTTTCACGACGATATCACTGGTGGGATTCAGGCGCTCAACACTGCCAGTCCTGCCACTTCCCCACCAACACTATCGTTCAGAAGCTATGACGAACTGATGGAGACGCTTACGCCTCGTGCTCTTGACCTCATAGAAGCTATCCGGCAAGAAGAACCAGCAAGCATCGACGAAACTGCGCGAGTCGTTGACCGTGATGTCAAAAACGTCCACGGGGAACTACGCCGACTTGCCCAATTGGGAATCATTTTCTTTGAGAGCGAGGGGCAAAAAAAAGCGCCCAGTCGTGTGGTTTGACGAACTCATAATCAACCTCCCGTTCGATTCAAAAACAGGGGACACAACAGCTGCTGCTCCGTGACAAAGGGCTCGCTTAAACCACATATCGAGACACACGTTTCTGAAGAGATTGTGTATGTATGACTGACGGACTCGACTACCTCGATGACGAACGATGATACGGTAGCGTCGTTACATCGAACGCATCGTAATGCCGGTCATACGTTGCGACATACTCAACGCCTTCGTCCTCCATGTGTGCTGCAACGACGAAATCAGTAAACGATGCGTCCAGGTCAGTCCATTCAAGAAACATCGTTTGTGCACGCTCGAACACAGCAGCAGAGACAGTAACGAGATGATAGAGATCACTCTCATCGACCGTCGTGACGAATTGCTGTGCATTCCGCATCGAAGCCTGCTTTTTCAGCCGGGTGGCAGTCTCGTCGACGATATGTTCGTTGACGAGCAACCGTCGATACGGAAGTTCACCAGCACGGAGGAACTCCATGAATGCCTGTGAGACGACGTGCATCTGATCGCGTGGATTGAACAATGCGTACAGAAACTTTGGCCCGAGGAACAACCGATGGCTCACCTGACTCGGCTTGAAGTGCGTGGGTGTGACCGTCCCGATTGGTGTGTCGACTGGGTCAACCATCGGTCGGTCACTGATGCTCCGTCGGATTCTCCGCGAGTGTGAATTCCACATCATCACCGCTCCACTCAACAATGAGGCCGTCCTCATCGCGCGCATCTGTCTCGGCCGTTTCCGAGAGGGAGGTCCCTTCGAGTTCCTCGAGGACGGTAAACGCTGGATCGTTCGGATCGGCCCGCTGCTGGTGCTCGATCCAGCGAATGACTGCCTCGTGTCCTGCTTCCTTGAGACTCAATCCCTGTTCCCTGGCAAACTGCCGAAAGCGTTCGTACTCCTCCTCCGTGAGTTTCGTCTGAACGTGTTTGAAGTCATTCTTGCTCATGTCTGGTTGTATAAGTTCATGAATGATAAAATGTTTCATGGGAAGCCTTATGTAACAGATTGAACCACAGAGACACAACACACCCATCAGCAATATCTTTTTGCGTATGGGTACACGTACACAAAGTATGAGCAAGAATATCGCAATCAGCGATGACGTATACCGTCGACTCAAACGCGAAAAGGGAGATCGAAGTTTTAGCGAACTCATCGAGGCACACTTAGAGCGCGGCGGACGCCTTGAAGATGTCACGGGCCAACAAATTTTCGACGATGAAACCTACGACCAGGTTTCTGAGGAAATCAGCCATTTAAGCGAGGGGACACTGGAGCGCATGACTGATGAAACTCCTTGATACGTCGGTCGTTGTCGATATCGACCGTGGAGGTATTGACCGGAAAGTCCGCAAACTCGACGAGCAGGGAACACACCAACTGAGTATGGTCACCGTGACCGAACTCCGGCTCGGTGTCGAGCTTCAGTACGGGCAGGGCACTGAAGCATATGAGACAGCCATGGAGCAATTAGACCGGCTACTCGCCCGATTCGAGGTTTGTCCCATCTCCCGGCCGGTAGCGACGAGCGCTGCTGAATTGATCGCCACACTCAGAACGCAGGGACAACGACTCGACGATTTGCACGATATCTACATTGGTGCAACGGCCCGGACACAACAACTCCCAGTCGTTACCGCGAATGTTGATGACTTCGAACGGATGGACGGCGTTCAACTCATCGACTGGGAACAGTTCTAACAGGAACGTATTATTCCTGACCGGTTTAATCTGCGGCGTAACACTCTTAGACTCATATATCCCAATATATTATATGGTCAAAACTATTCGCGTCTCGGAGGAATATCACGAGTGGCTGAGCGCCCACAAGAAAGAAGACGAGACGATGGAGGAGACACTCCGCCGGATGACGCGTGGCCCTCACCCGAGTGACGTTGCAGGTCTGTTGACCGAGGAGGAAGCCGAGAACGCTAAGGAAGCAGTCGGACGTCTTCGCGGGCGTGACCGTGATCGCCTCTATGACGCCAGTAGCACCTTCGAAGACGGAGGCAAGAGCGAATGATCATCGATTCCTCGTATCTTTTTGACCTGATGGCAGGGGACCCGGACGCGTTCTCGAAGGGTGCTGAACTCGTAGAGAACGGTGAGATGCAGTGGTTACCGACACCCGTGGTCGCTGAGACGTACTACGGCGTTGCCACAGCCCGCAGCGACACCACTGAACAGGAAGTACGCAATCGTCTTCTGGGATATCCTCGCATCGACGTCGACGAAGAGATCGCGCGGACAGCTGGCGAATTACTCGCGGAGGCAGACGACCGTGCCGGAGGAAATGCTGGCGTCGGGCCGAGCGACGGGTACATCGCCGCAATGTCCGACGTTCTCGATGATGCAGTTCTTACGGACAACGTCGATGACTTCGAAGCGCTGGGGGTACCGGTCGAAACCTACTGATACTGTCGGACGTAACTTTGGTACCATACGCGCCACCGGGGGGCGAAAGCCGAGACGACGGTGATACCGGAAAAATGGAAACTGGTTAGAGTTCGAACGATTCGTCGCCGTCAAGCACGACCGCTTCAGCATCCGAGTTCGCCCCAACCTGTTCCTCGAATTCCGAGATATCCACCTCAATCGGTGGGAACGTATCGTAGTGCATCGGCAGCGCATACGCAACATCGAGCCAGTCCGCCGCAATTGATGCCTGATACGGTCCCATCGTGAAGTGGTCGCCTGTCGGCAACGCAGCGGCGTCGGGCTGCAGGTACGGACCAATGACGTCTTTCATCTCGCTCATCAATGCGGTGTCGCCGGCGTGATAGAACGTCGTCGCATCCGCACCAGCCTCGGCTGGCTCGGCATCCGAAATGACGAGACCGGCAGGCATCCCACCGGAGAGGTCATAATCCATCATGATGCCGTTAGTGTGGTCGGCACGAACCATCGTTACGTAGACGCCATCGAGTG
>LKNH01000004.1 GCA_001564135.1 Halobacteriaceae archaeon Tc-Br11_E2g27
ACCGCTGAGAACGTCGGCCTTGATGAGGGTGATACGACTGTCGTCACGGAGACCCTCACCGAGGAACTTGGGCTTGACCCGGTCGACATTCGCGTCAGGGAACATCCAGATGAGGATACCGTCGAGGTCTTCGACGGGAACGTTACCGAAGGCGAAATTGCCGATGCCTTACAGGTCGCTGGCTTCGATGTTGAGGAGGGTGATGTCAGCACGGGCGTCACTGATAGCACCATTGACGAAGCAGTCGAGACGCTCACTGACCGACTTGACCAGACCGGGCTTGGTGGAACACGCGTTGCTACCACGAGTGCGGTCACTGGCGATACGTTCATCGTCGCGGAAGCGCCGGGTATCGGCCTCCAGCAGTTGAACGAGATCGTGACTGAGGCAGGACGCGTTCAGATACTTGCTGCGTATCCGAGCGCCGATGGCGAACTCGAAGTGACCGAGGCAGCAAGCGGCCGTGACATTGCAGCAGTCGACCCCGCCCAGCGTGAGGATGCACAGGGACCAAACCGTGTCCCGATTACGCTCGAACCGGGTTCAGCCGAGAGCTTTGCTGACCTGATGAACGAGCAGGGATTCACCACCCTCGGTGAAGGTGTCGGCAACTGTGAATTCGACGTAGACGAGGATGAAGACCCGCGAGGTAACGTCACCGAGTGGGACCAGCACTGTCTGTTCACGGTCGTGGATGACGAAATCATCTACGGTGCAAGCATGGGCGATGACCTCGCTGGCTCTATTGCCCAACCCAACGAGGACTGGCTGAACAATCCATCGTTTGTCCTCCAGACCGGGACCGGTGACGAAGGCTTTGCCCAGGCACAGAACCTGGAAATCAACCTCCGTGCCGGTGAACTCCCGACCGACCTGAGCGTCGAATCGTCGTCGTTCATCTCGCCAAGCCTCGCACAGCAGTTCATTATCTTCGCCATCGTGACTGCGCTGATGGCGTGGCTCTCGGTCTGTGCCGTTGTCTACTACTGGTATCGGGACATCCGCGTTGCGGTCCCCATGTTGGTGACGGCAGCAACGGAGGTGTTCCTCCTGCTCGGGTTTGCCGCAGCCATCGGGATGGCGCTTGACCTCTCTCACATCGCCGGGTTTATCGCGGTCATTGGAACAGGGTTAGACGACCTGATAATAATGGCCGATGAAATCTTACAACGGAAACAGAAGGTCAAAACTGGGCGGATATTCCAGAGCCGGTTCCGAAAGGCGTTCTGGATTATCGGGATGGCCGCGGCGACGACCATCATCGCGATGAGCCCGCTTGCGGTGCTCAGCCTCGGTGACCTCCGCGGATTCGCTATCGTCACCATCGTCGGTGTCCTCATCGGGGTCGGTATCACCCGTCCGGCCTACGGTGACGTCCTCCGGCATCTGATGCTGGATGACGTCAAGCGCAAATAATCTCGTTTTTTGTTGTTCGTGTGGGTGGTCTCCATTTCCAGAACGAACATCCAAGTGTGGAGTTCCCCTATATGAACCAATGGCGATTGACTTGCTTGCACGGCTCTATGACCCGGTGATGTATCTTCCGGAGCGAATGCTCCTTCGAGACCACCGGGAGTATCTTGTTGCCGACGTTTCGGGCACAGTTCTTGATATTGGGGCAGGAACCGGCGCGTTATTTCCATACTTTGCCGAGTCGGCGACCAACGGGGAACTCACGGTCCACGCAATCGAACCTGATGAGGGCATGCGAACACAGGCACACGAGCGACTGCACACGCTCGACCTGTCCGCCGAACTCGTCGGTGCGCGTGCAGAGTCACTTCCATACCCCGACAACACATTCGATTACGTCATTGCGTCGCTGGTCTTCTGTACGATTCCGGATATCGAGAGTGCGCTTGATGACGTTGCACGCGTTCTCAAACCTGGCGGGGAGTTTCGGTTTCTCGAACACGTTCGCGGCTCTGGCACGCTCGGAACTCTCCACGATACCGTTGCACCGGCCTGGTTCCACGTCGCCGGTGGCTGTACGCTGAATCAGGAGACTGGCCGCCTGTTTCAAAACGACGCCCGGTTTGAACTGCTCGAATACGAACGATTCGAGGACGGACTCACGAGAGCGGTTCCCGTAATTCGCGGGCGGCTGAAGCGACGCCAGCCATCAGTGCGTGAGCGACTTTCCTTTGGGTGATGAGAAACACGCACCTCCGAGATAGCAGTAATTGTTAACAGGCACCGTTCTGTAGAGTGGGCTAGGGGATACACAGGTGGGCCTTTCAGTCACAACCGTTCAACTGCTATATGCCACGTCGTTACTGTTCGGTCTGGCCCTCGTTGCGGTGTTGTGGCAACACCGTGAGAAGCGAGGTGCGCTCCCGTTGCTGGCAGCGAACGTCGCGCTCAGTCTCTGGGCGGGGCTTCGATTGAGCATTACGGTTGCTGCCGTCACTGTCGACTCAGTCTTCGTTGCCATCTGGCTCACTCGAGTGCTCTATCTCGTTATTGCAGCGACGCCCGTCTTTACACTCCTCTTTGCGCTCGAATATACCGGCCGCGAGCGATATTTCAGCCCGATGGTACTCGGGATGCTGGCATTGTATCCGCTTTTTGTGTTTGGTCTTGTCGTGGTCAACCCGGACTGGTTTTCCTTTTACACTAACTTCGAAGTCGTTGCCACGACAGTTGGCGAGGAGGTGACTGAGTATCAGGGGCCGGCTTTCTTCGCACATACTGTCGTTGGGTATACGCTTACGGGCATTGCCTTTGCAGTTCTCGGAGAGTTACTCGTTCGCTCTGGTCGCCCACTCTACCGGGGACAGGCAGCGGCCCTGCTCGGCGGGATAGCGATTCCACTGCTATTCAACGCGCTCACAATCACCGGCAACGTTGGGTTAGACCTCACGGTTGTCGGCTTCATTCCAACGGCGCTACTCTTTACTGTCGCGATTGTCCGATATGACCTCATCAACGTGACACCGATAGCTCGTGAGAAAGTGGTCCAGAGCGTCCGGGATGGGATGGTTGTCGTCGATACGGATGGCGATATTCTGGATAGCAACCCGGCATTTCGCTCGCTCTTTCATACCGATGGGGGCTCGCTGGCTGGGCAGTCAGTGACAGCGCTGTTTGCTGACGCACCAGCTCTTCAGACGGCGTATGAATCCCTAACAGAATCGCCTTCTGACGGCGATGTCACCGCCGACCAGGACCGCACACAGCGTGTTACCTACCGGGACCGAGTGCTCGATATCGAGTGCTCACCCATCGATGATGACCGGGACCGACACGTCGGCTGGCTGTTTCTGGTCCACGATGTGACGGAACTCGTCCAGCGCGAGCGTGACCTCGAAGAGCAAATCGAGAAACTCGACCAGTTTGCCGGGATAGTCTCACATGACCTGCGCAATCCACTGAACGTCGCGCAGGGCTACGTTCAGCACGCGATTGCCACGGGCGACGGGGGTCAACTCGAAAAGAGCAACGAAGCCTTAAACCGGATGAACGATATCATCGAGGACGCGCTGGCGCTTGCCCGCGAGAGCGACGGGGTCACCGAACTGGAAACTGTTTCCCTTGCGTCAGTAGTCACCGACGCGTGGAACGCCGTCGAAACGGACGAAGCGACGTTCCAGACGGATGATGCCCGGATACGCGCCGACAGAGACAGACTCCAGCGATTGCTGGAAAATCTCATCCGAAACAGTGTGGAGCACGGCTCCACAAGCAGTCGGACACAGTCCGAAGACAGTGTGGAACATGGTTCCACAAGCAATCGGCTGGAGACCGATGAGAACGAACACGACGGGGAGTGCGACACAGCAGGTCACGAACTCGTTGTGAGTGTTGAGGAAGGTGTCGACCAGCTCACCATCGCCGTTTCGGACAACGGTGTTGGCATCTCCGATGACAAACTTGAGCAGGTCTTTGAGGGCGGATTCACCACTAACCGCAGCGGGACAGGGCTGGGCCTTGCTATTGTCAAACAAATTGCGAACGCACATGGCTGGGATGTCACAGCCACACATAGCGAGAGCGGCGGCGCTCGCTTTGAACTCCGAAACGTCGCCAGAGCCCCAACACCGGCCCCGCGTCGAGCCGAGTGACGCAAGCCTTATGTACATCTCTGTCCATTAGTGTTCAATAATGGACGATAGTGATGAGATAGCGCCCGCAGTTCAATCAATTCTTGCGAGCGCACGCGAGCGAGGCGGTGCCAGTGAGCAGCTGGCCGTCGACGCACGCTCGTTCGAGAACGCCTGTCGCGAGACGACACAGGCTGGGCAAGTACCGGTGATTGCCGAGGTCAAGCCCACCTCTCCCACGACGGAGGGAGAGCGAAACGATGACCCGGTCGAACTGGCAGAGAAGATGGTCGCGGGTGGGGCAACTGCGCTCTCGGTGTTGACGGAACCAGCCCACTTTGGCGGGTCAGCGGAGAACCTGCGGCGTATCCGAGACGCCGTCGACGTGCCTGTCTTGCGAAAGGATTTCATTCTTCGCGAGGAGCAACTCGATACTGTCGAAGCGGACCTCATTCTGTTGATTGCCCGATTTGTCGATGACCTTCCTGAACTGCTGACAGCAGCCCAGGAGCGTGGCTTTCAGGTGCTGGTTGAGACACACTCGACCGAGGAGGTCGAAGACGCAGTTGCAGCAGGAGCGACGATTATCGGCATCAACAACCGCGACCTGACACAACTGGACGTCGACCTCGAAACCTTCGAGAGGGTTGCACCCACAGTTCCTGATGACGTGACGCTTATCGCAGAAAGCGGCATTACCACGCCAGCAGATGTCACACGGATGCGAACGGCGGGAGCGGATGCCCTGCTTGTCGGGTCAGCGATTATGGACGGTGACGTACGGGAGAACACGAACCGACTGGTTGAGGCGAGCGGCGAGGCACAATCGACCCAGACTGACGGAGACAATCTATGAGTACGGAAAGCAAGTTTGGCGAGTATGGCGGACAGTACGTGCCGGAGGCGTTGATGCCGGCAATCGAAGAACTCACGGATGCCTACGAGCGGTATGTCCGCAACAACGAAGATGGCTTCATGGACGAGTTCCGCGAGCGTCTTGCTGATTTTGGCGGGAGGCCGATGCCGCTCCAGCGAGCAGACCAGCTTTCAGCGCGATATGACACCGAGGTCTACCTCAAACGCGAGGACCTCCTCCATGGCGGTGCACACAAACTAAACAACGCGCTTGGTCAGGTACTGCTCGCGAAATACATGGGCAAAGAGCGCATTATCGCCGAAACCGGGGCCGGCCAGCACGGGACGGCTACCGCGATGGCAGCCGCACACCTGGATATGCCCTGTGAAATCTACATGGGAGAGACGGATATCGCCAGGCAGCGACCCAACGTCTTTCGTATCCGTATCAACGGAGCCGAGGTCAACCCCGTGACTGCCGGCCGCGGCACACTCAAGGAGGCCATCAGCGAGACGATGCGTGACTGGTCACAATCGGTCGAAAACACCCATTATGTCATCGGGAGCGTCGTCGGTCCCGCACCGTTCCCGGCGATGGTCCGTGATTTCCAGTCGGTCATCTCTGCGGAGGCCCGCGAACAGATTCAGGAGAAATACGGCGACCTCCCCGATAGCGTCCTCGCCTGTGCCGGCGGTGGCTCAAACACGATGGGTACATTTTCCGAGTTTGTCGACGACGAGTCCGTCGGTCTCTATGCCGTCGAAGCCGGTGGTTCCTCGCTTGCAGTTGATGAAAACGCAGGCGTTGCACCGAACTCGGCAACGCTCTCAACCGGCGACGAGGGTGTTCTCCATGGTGCGCGCACCAAACTCTTGCAGGATACTGACGGACAAATTATGGAATCACACTCGATTTCAGCCGGGCTGGATTATGCGGGTGTCGGCCCCGAACTCGCCTATCTGGTCGATGAAAACCGCGTCGAGGCTGTCAATATCGGCGACGATGCTGCCCTCACAGCATTCCACCGCCTCTCACAGGACGAGGGAATCATTCCTGCACTCGAAACTGCTCATGCCTTTGGCTATCTCGAACAACACCACGACTCGCTCGGTGACTGTGTCATTGTTAACGTCTCCGGACGCGGTGACAAAGACCTCGAAACCGTCATCGAAGAGACGGAAAACCGTGACCTTCCCATTGCCCCCGACATGAGCCTCTTTCGAACGCTCGGAGGTGGCCCGCAATGAGTCTCGAAAAGGCGTTCGCGGATGAACCAGCCTTCGTCCCGTATCTCGCGGTTGGTGACCCAACCTACGAACAGTCGCTGGCCTACGTCGAGGCGCTTGCGGATGGTGGGGCCGACGTTATCGAACTTGGTCTCCCCTTCTCGGAGCCAATTGCCGAGGGGCCAACGATTCAGGAAGCAATCGTGCGCGCCCTCGATGGCGGGATGACACCCGACCGGTTTTTTGAGTTCGTGGAGGAACTCGACGTGGACGTGCCACTGGTCTGTATGACCTACTATAACCTCATTTACCAGTATGGCGAGGGGGTCGGCGCTCCCGCTGATGCTCCCCGTCCGTTCGTCAAACGGGCTGCCGAGGCAGGGATTGCGGGATTCGTCGTTCCAGACCTCCCACCAGAGGAGGCTGACCCACTTCGGGAGGCGTGTGATGAGTTCGGGCTTGACCTCGTCTTTATTGTCGCTCCGACGACGAAAGGCGAGCGACTCGAAACAATGCAGGAACTCGTTTCAGGGTATGTCTACGTACAGGCACGACTTGGAACGACCGGCGCACGCGAGGATGTGAGCGACCAGACCGACCAGTCACTTGCCCGCGTTGCCGACTGGGACGTTCCCAAAGCAGTTGGCTTTGGCATCAAAACCGGCGAGCACGCAGAACGCATTATCCGCGCCGGTGCAGATGGAGTTATCGTCGGCTCGGCGCTCGTTGATATCGTTGCAGCAGGCCATGAACAAGGCGAAGATACTGCGGTGGTTGCCGACCAACTCAGAGAGAAGGCAGCCGAACTCAAAGACGGGGCGCTTGCCGGGGCCGCTGCTCGGTCGCAGTCATCGTAGGGCGTTCTTTTCGACAGTTAAGCAGAACTGTCGTACATGGATTCAAATTCTTGTTCTCCACGGAGTAACTCATCGACGCCCTCTGTCAACGTGACTTCGCCGAACACGGTTGCACGGTAGTACGCTGAGAATCCATCCTGTCCGCGACTTGTTTGTTTGCGCTTCTCGATGAGACCAACCTCGACAAGTTTGTTTAGATGATAGTGCAGAGTGCTATCATCAACGCCAATTGCATTCTCAAGTTCTGTCGGACTCATTGGCCCGCTGTGAACAAGCCGGTAGAGAATCTCATATCGGGTTCGGTTTCCGACTGCTGCGTGCATCGCAAGGTACTCATCAAGGCTGAGTATGCTGTCTTCGGGTAGTAACTCTGCAGGGTCTGCTGGGGGTTTCCCATGGGTTCTCTCCGCCTTGTCGGTCGACATTCTGTATCACAGTACGTCGAGTAAACACTTAGTTATTCTCAAGCCAGTAAACTCTGAAAATTCCATCTTTTATATACTTTTCCGGCATAAAAAGCGCCATGGTAGACAGAATTAGCAGAGATATAATCACTGAACGGTTGGGGGACGTGAAATACGACCGCTTCTTGTTCTACTTGATGGGGCCATACAAATCGTTCAACCTTAATTACATCCTTAGCGAGGAAGAACGTCGACAAATTGATGTTACTGACCTTCCAGGGCCCTTACGTCGATTGTTCCGCAAACAAAATGATATCGACGAGGCACAGGCTCTGTTACGCCGAGTACAGGGTGGACTTCGAACAAATCCAGGGGTGAACGCATTTCTCGCGCTTGATGTCGATATCGACATTGAAGCGGTGGATGCTGCTACGCAGAGCATCAGGTATGCAGAATGCAGTAATGCGACTGCGTTTGTGGTCCCATTCCTCGGTCACAACTTCGGAGTTGGAGAAGAAGCAGGGAGTATCCTCGAAAGTCTGTCGGATACGCATGGAGAACGATTTGTGTTTGTTCACGAAGCGAATGTCTCGAGTGCGATGATTCGGTCTGCGAACCTCCGGTGGGACCTTCGAGTTGAAACGTACGAAAGCGAAACAGAACTTATTGGGAAACTCCGCCGGTTTGCAGGGAATATCATGCACCGCGAACGTCGTGGTAGTCTCTCCTCGTTGAGATAGTTGTCCCGCTCACTCATTCAATCTCCAAATCCGCCGCAAGCGACTGCACCGTCTGGTTTAACTCACCGACCTGCTCTGTCTGTTCGTCGGTCATCGTTGCGATATCGCTCACTCGCTCTGAAACCTCTTCGACCCGGTTGGCAAACAGCTCAACTTCGGATTGCAGGGTCTGAATCGTTGCCGATTGAGTTTCGACGGTCTCCGTCGTGGCATTCATTTCCTCGACCACAGTGTTGACCGACGAGTCCAACTGCTGTTGTGTCTTTCTGAGTGTTGTCGAACGCTCACCTGTCTGCTCTAGCTGGACCTGCAGTTCGTGGACACCCGTCGCAGCTTCATCAATCGTCTCCTGAATCGCATCGACCTGCGAACGCACTTTCTCCACTTCATTCTGGGATTCTTCAGCCAAGGCTTTCACCTCCTCGGCGACCACCTCAAAGCCGTGGGTTTCTGCCCCACTTCCCCCTGCCCGCGCCGCCTCAATGTTAGCATTCAACGCCAGCATGTTCGTCTGGTCAGCAATCTCGTCGATTGTTTCGGTCACTGCTGTAATCTCACCTGCTTTTGTCTCTAACTCGGTTGCGAGCGATTCGACAGTGTCACCGACGCCAATTGCCTGCTCGACGGCAGTGACGACATCCTCGACGGCCCGCTCTGCATCCCCCAACACCTCCTCCATCTCCCGACACTGCGCTTCGATACGCTGTGCTCGCTGGGCAAGTTCCTCGGCATCGCTGCTAAAGGCCGTTAGTTCCTGTCGAATATCGGTAATATCATCGGCCTGTTCCTGGACGGTTTCCTCGATTTCGGCCGTCTGAGCAGACGTTTCGGACAGCGATTCGTGCACTGTCCCGGTCGTCGTCGCTACCTCCTCGGTCATCTGCTCTTGAATTTCAGCCAGTTGTTTGTTCTGCTCGACGATGTCGGTAACAATCGTGTTCACCTGCATCGCGCCGACGACATCTCCGTCTGGACCGGAAAGCGGAAAGCCAGCGGCCTGAACGGCCCAGAGCTCACCTGTTTCGGTCTCCCCGACACGCGGTTCGTCTTCGATAATCGTCTCGCTGAGGCGGGCACATTTTTCCGAAAGGACTTCGGATTCCCCCTCTGTTCCGACGACATCGTAGGCCTGTTTCCCGTAGGCTTCCTCCGGCGGGACGCCGACGAGACCGGCCAGCCGTTCGTTCCACCCTGCTATCTTTCCGTCACCGTCGACGACTCCGACCGGCGAGGGAAATGCCTCGATGACTTGCTCGAAGAGATGTCGATAGAAATCACGCTCCGCGCGAAGTTGTGATTCCGTCTCAGCATCCCCCAACTCCGCCGGCAAGAGACGGTCGTGTTGCATGATACTATACCAACAACTTGGACCATCTTATCACCGGAGGTTAATTATTGAATATCGCCTTCTCACCGTGATACTCGTCGCTTTCTGAGAGAGTTACTGTTATACGGCTCCCGTGAGACACCATTACTCAATGCCACGAGTCACCAGAGATGGGGTTTCGCTGTATTACGAACACGAACAGGCCACCGATGCCGACGAAGCTATCGTCTTCATCCAGGGGCTTGGTGTCGGACGCTGGCTGTGGCACAGACAACGCGAAGCACTCTCCGACGAGTACAACCTCATCCTGCCGGACAACCGCGGCACTGGCCAATCTGATGCGGCTCTTCCACCGCTTATCCCGCGGCTTCCGCGTAAGCTCCGGATGCTCCTGTTTATTAAACTCGCCGGCTACTCGATTGGCGGCTTTGCTGCCGATCTTGAGGCTGTCCTCTCGGATGCTGGTGTCGATGATGTTCACGTTGTCGGTGCGAGTATGGGTGGGATGATTGCCCAGCAGTACGCGCTTGAGTATGACCGTGCGCGAACGGCGACGCTTCTGTGTACGACTCATGGCGGCGAGCAAGCGGTTCCAATCCCGGAGGAGACTGTCGAACGGATGTACGACGTTCCCGAGGGAGCAAGCGAACGGGAGACAGTTCGTCACCGGATGGGTCCCTCTATCAACGAGTCCTTCGCCGAGGAGGAACCAGAGGCCATCGAACAGATACTCGATTGGCGACTCGAACAGGATGCCGGTGAAGTAGCCCGTGAATCACAGGGAGCAGCAGGCCTGAACTTCGATGTCAGCGACCGCGTCAGTGAGATAACCATCCCGACGCTCGTGATGCATGGAACGAACGACCAGGTGTTACCGGACGAGAACGCGAAACTCATCGCCGAGAAACTGCCGAACGGTCAACTTGAACTGTTTGAAGGTGGCTCGCATCTGTTCTTTATCGAAGAAAGCGAGCAAGTGAACGAGCGGATTGCCGAATTTATCGACAACAACTGAAATCAGTCGTCGTCGCCTGTTGCTGCCGTCTCACCGTCAGACGAGGGGAGTCGTTTCTCCACGCCAGCGGAGACGTACTTTGCGAGTGAGTCGGTACCGTACCGATTTCGCAGCGTCCCGAGCATTCCAATCGGGACATAGAGGACGAAGATGATGAAGATAATACCTGCATAGAAGTCCCCGTGGCCCGTCATGAATGCACTGAGCGCTTCGTTGATCGTCAGCCCGGCAATATCCGTATCGAGAATCGCACCGGGCAAGTTCTGTTCGAGGAACGGCTGGAGTCCGCCGCCGCTCCCTTCACGCGAGAGGAACTCCTCGACGCCTTCGAGGAAGATATACCCGAAGAAGGGACCGGCGAGGGTTCCCAGACCGCCGATGATTGCGGCCACGAGCGCAAACCCTGTCACCAGGAAGAAAAACGAGTTGGTTGGGTCGATTGCGCCTTCATAGCCGACAAACAGCGCACCGGCGACAGCACCGAAGAAGGCGCTAATCATGAACGCCCCCATCTTGTAATAGAAGACGTTGTAACCGATGGCTTTCGCTCGCTCTTCGTTTTCGCGGATGGCAATCATTACACGCCCGAACGGCGAGTGAATGATTCGTTTCATCATCAGATAACAGAGCAAGACAACGGCACCGATTGCGAGATAGGAGACAATCTGTGGGTCGCCAACGGAGATGCCGAGTATCGACTCATCGCCGAACGGCCCGATTTCGACTTGCAACGCCTCGACAAACGGCACGCCGACCATCGGCTCGAAGAAACCAACGTCTGTTGGTGACCCAGCAGCAACGCCCTCCGTTGGGTCGGAGGTTCCAGGCGTCAGGAAGCCCCAGTTATTCGAGGCGACGTACATCATCTCGGCAATCCCGAGCGTAATCATCGCAAAGTAGACACCGGAGAGACGGAACGAAATTAACCCGATAAGGAATGCAGCGATGACAGCAACCAGTGCACCAATCAACAGCAACAGCATGAACGAGGTCTCTGCGGGCACGACCGGTAGCTGACCGTTGTGTCCGAGCACGACGAAATACGCCCCAATTCCGAAGAAGGCGGCGTGTCCGAACGAAAGGTAGCCCGTATAGCCGCTGATGAAATCAAAGGACATGGCAAAGAGTCCAAGTGCCAGAATCGTCAGCATCGTCCGGGTTCGCGGCAGTATCATCTGTGCCGTCAGACCGAACTGTCCTGTCAGGAAGTCATAGAGGAATGGATAGACGGCAAACAGGACGACGATGACTGCAAGCAGCAGGTGGTCACGTAGATACTGGCCAATCCAGCTTGGGAACCGACCACCACCTGTCTGTTGTGTTTCGACGCTCATCCGTGATCACCCTGTCCTTTGACGCCAAAGAGCCCACGTGGCCGCAAGATGAGCATCACCACGAGGATGGCGAAAATCATCAGTTGGTCAATATCGGTAAACGTGATGACGCCAGTCTGGAACGCCCACGTACCGAGTGCGTCGATGAGGCCAACAAGGAACGAGGCGACGACCGTTCCCTTGAACGAACCGAGGCCACCGACGATGACGATAACGAATGCCGGGAGGAGTACGGCAAGTGCCAGTGGGACGTTGACATCCCAGAGCGGGTCCCACATCAACATCACGCCGGCCATTCCGGCAAGTCCGGAACCGACCGCGAAGACTGCGGTAAAGGTCCGGTTGATATCGATACCCAGGGCTTTGGCCATCTCCTCGTCTTCAACGCCTGCGCGGACAAACAACCCGTAGCGAGTCTTGTTGAGAAACGCCCAGATTCCGACGACGACACCGACACCCATCAGAATCTGCATGAGTTGAAGTCCGGTGAAGTTGAGAAAGCCGATCTCGATGGTCCCGCCAAGTTCCGATGGGAGTGTGGCCTGCCGTGGGCTATCCCAACCGATATCCCACTGTCCGTTGTTGATATCCCGGAACTCGACAATCATCCGCATCAGCTCTTCCATCGTAATGGTAATTCCAAACGTCAGCAAAATCATGAAGATTGTCGGGTACTCATAGAGCTTCCGGATGAGTGTCACCTCGAATATCACCCCAAGTACCGCCAGTAAGACAAACACCACAATCATAATAATGAGGAAGGTTCCAAGCGAACCAATAAAACCCATCGAGCCGACGCCAAGGGCCAACACGGCGACACCAGCGATATATGCACCGTACATCGTAAACGCCCCGTGTGCGAAGTTGATGACGTCCATCAACCCGAAAATGAGCGTCAGGCCGACAGCAATCATCAGATAGAGGCTCCCTTTTGCAAGCCCCTCGATGAGCACACCGGTGATATCTGATGGTGATGTCAGTAAGTCGACCGTCTCTGCAAGCGCCAGTGGTGTGAGTGCGTCTATCATGCTGAAAGATACCTCCGTAGCTGTTCGTCCTCTGCTGTCACGCCGGCGGTATCTCCCTGGTCTATTATCTTGCCGTGGTCCATCACGTAATAGCGGTCAGCGAGGTCAAGCGCAAGGCCAAGCTTTTGCTCGACAAGCAGGATTGAGACCGAGTCGGAGGCCTCAAGCAGTGCCTCGCCGACATCTGCCACAATCTGTGGCGCGAGCCCTTCACTTGGCTCGTCAACGAGCAAGATGTCGTTCTGTCCGATAAGCCCGCGAGCAATCGCGAGCATCTGTTGTTGTCCGCCGGAGAGGTCACCGGCTCGCTGGTCATTTCGCTCCCGGAGAATCGGGAATGTGTCGTAGGCAAATTCGAGCGATTCGCCCATCGCGCTCGTATCAGGAACCGATGCGCGAAGGTTCTCCTCGACGGAGAGTCGGCCGAACATCCGTCGTTCCTCCGGAATCCAGCCGATACCCGCATCAGCAACCTCGTAGGTATCTTTGCCGACCAGTTCCTCGCCCTGGAAGCGGATGCTTCCATCAGCCGGTGGAGTGAGTTGCATAATCGACCGCATTGTGGTCGTCTTGCCGACCCCGTTCCGTCCGAGCAACGCAACCACTTCGCCTTCGTCAACGTGGAGGTCAACTCCTTCGAGAATGTGACTTTCGCCGTAGTAGGTGTGAACACCCTCTAGTTCGAGAAAACTCACGCGAGTCCACCTCCATCTGGCTCTGTTCCGCTACCTTGGCTGGCCGCTGTGTCTTGCCGCCTCGCCTCCAGGTCGCCGGCTTCGTAGCCACCGAGATACGCTTCCTGGACATCGGGGTCGCCCTGGATGTTCTCGGGTTTGTCGTCGGCAATGACTGCTCCCTGGTTCAGGACGACAATCCGTTCGGAGACGTCCATCACGATGTCCATGTTGTGTTCGACCAACAGGACGGCGTGGTCGGTTGCAACGTCCTCGATGATTGCCTTGACGGCGTCGATGTCCTCGCTTGAGACCCCAGCGTTTGGCTCATCAAGCAAGAGCACGTCGGGGTCACCGGCCAGTGCAATCCCGACTTCGAGTTGTCGCTTTTCGCCGTGGCTGAGATTTTCCGCTGGAACCTCGGCTTTGTCGGCCAAACCGACGCGGTCCAGAATCCCATAGGCTTCCTCATAATGCTCGTCAAAGTTGTTGACATTTCGCCAGAAGCGAACCGAGTTGCTACCGTGTGCCTGTGCGGCGACACGGACGTTTTCGAGCACCGACGTGGTCGGAAAGACATTCGTAATCTGGTAGGAACGGTGAATCCCCATCTGTGCGGTCTCGTGGGTGTCCATCCCGGTGATATCGACCCAACCGCCATCTTTTTTCAGTTCGACTGTGCCTTCGGTGGGTGTGAGCGCCCCGGTGAGGAGATTGAAAAACGTCGTTTTTCCCGCTCCGTTGGGGCCGATAATCGAGGTGAGTTTGTCACCAAGTTCGAAGGTCACCTCGTCGGTCGCGGTAATCCCACCGAACCGTTTCGTGAGTCTGTTAGTGCGTAGCATGGATAGCTGAGAGAGAGAGGCAGCAGTCAGGAGAGGTCGCAGGTCATCCCGTCGGCGTCGGCTGGCGTTGTGACATCCTCTGCTGACACCCGTTCGATTGGCTCACCGGGCATGATAGAGGCTGGCCAGTACTCTTCATCATCAGGGGTCACTTCGACGGGTGCAACCGTCATTTCGGAGCGAGCCTGGTTGTTGTACTCTTGGAATTCGTAGCCGTTTTCGCCCTTTGGCGTATCCTCCACAGTCATGCCGCGCATCTGTTCGACGATAGCATCGCTTGAAGCTTCACCTGCCTGCTCGAAGGACTGGATGACTGCAGATGCTGCAGTGAATGCACCGCTGGTAAACAGGTCGGGGACAATTTCGTAGGTATCCGTGTGCATCTCGATAAATCGGTCGTTGATTTCGTTGTCGTACTGGTTCCAGTGATAGCGGGTCGTAAATGGCCCGAACGAGGCATCTTCAATTCCTTCGTTGGTGAAGTCGTCTCCGAGCACTTCCTCAAGGGTCTCACCAACTGGACCCAGAGTCACTCGCGACGCGAACCCACCGAACAGCTGCATATCGTAATCTCCTGTAAGGAACGTTGAACCGAACGGAATCAACGCTGCAGCGGTGAAGCCGCCGACGAGCGCTTCGGCACCGGCGTCCTCTGCCTCCTCGAGCAACCCGCCCCATTCTGCGTAGTCACTCGGGACGAACCGCTGCTCGACAATATCGACACCGCGGTCTTCGAGTACCTGCCGATAGCCGTTGACCACCGACCGACCGAAGTCATTATCGGCACCGTACAGCGCAATTTGCTCAACGTCGGTCGCCTCAGCGATATACACACCGCCACTTCGTGCATCCATTGCGGTATTCTCGTTTGCCCGGAACACCATCTCCCGACAGGTATCCGACTCGTTCGTAATCTCGGCCGCTGCAGCGGGGCCGGCGATATACGGCACTTCAGACCGGTCGACAACGTTCGTAATGATTCGGTTTGCACCGCCGGAACTAGCGCTCCCGTAGAGCAAGTCGACGTCGTCAGTGGTTGTCAGTTCCTCTGCGAGTTCCTGTGCCTCGCTCGGGTCGGATGCCGAGTCACGCACGAGCAATTCGATATCAACATCGCCGACGGAGTACTCGTAATCTCCCGCATCGACCGAGCCGTCCGGAAGCGGGTCATCATCGGCTTTGTATGCGAGTCCGCTATAGAAGCCGGCCGTTCCCTGTGCACCATAATCCGGCAGTGGTCCCGAAAAGTCTTGCAGGATGCCAATCTTGAAACTCCCGTCGATATCATCGATGGTTTCTCCACCGTCATCGCCATTCCCCACACAACCCGCAAGTGCGACTGCGCCAGTTGCTCCAAGTCCAGTTAGTACTCTCCTCCGTGAGACGTTCTCGTAAGCCATGTACGGGAAGTGTACACACTATGGGTTAAAGCAGGTTGTTCATATATTAACATCCACTTCCGACATGACCGGTAATCCTTTATCGGGTGGTTCACCTGGTCTTTTGGTCATCACCTTGGTCGGATTGTTCACTCGTAGGTAACCGTCATCCCGCCATCGTATAACAGGTCGCCGCCAATCAGTTGGTTGCTCAGGTCCGAAAAGCCAATCAAAAACAGGTTTGCAACGTCGACGGGTTTCATCATCTCGGAGGCACGCGACTGTCCAAGCATCACGTCTTCGATTACCTCTTCAACGGTGATTCCACGTTGTTGTGCCGTCTCTTCGAGTTGGTTTGTCACCAGTGGTGTTTGCACGTAGCCTGTACTAACTGAAAACGAGCGAATGTCACCATCGCCTTCTGCTGCAATCGATTGTGTTAGCCCACGCAACCCAAACTTAGAGATATTGTAGGCCACTTTATCGCTTGTCACGTAATGTCCGTGAACCGAACACATGTTCCCGATACAGCCACTTTCATCGTCACGTTCTTTGAAATGCGGGATACAGAGTTTTGAGAGATAAAACGGTGCACGGAGCATCACATCGTTGATTGCATCATAGGTCTCCATCGGAAAGTCCTCAACGGTATCGATATGCTGCATCCCTGCAATATTCGCCAGATACTTCAGATTGCCCTGTGCTGTGGCTGCTGTCACGACATCCTTGATGTCGCTATCGACGGTTAGGTCCCCAGGAATAGTTTCGATGTTTCCAGGAGTATCGAGTTTTTTGCCACGGTCGACCGTTTGGGCCAACCCATCTTCGTCGCAATCGGTTGCAGCTACTGTCAACCCATTGGCTGCTGCGACGAGTGCAACCGCACGCCCGATTCCCGATGCTGCACCGGTGACCAAGCAAACGTTTTCTTGGGTAAATGAGTCATCATCGACTGTGTGAATGTCGTCCCACGACACTGTTGGTTGTGAAATATTTGCCATCGTATACTAGTACTCGACACCGTAGCCGTTTTAACAGAAATGTTAACATATGAATATGCCCCTATCAACTCGTTCGTATCCACGGTCTTCTTGCACGCTCAAAGCAGTGGTCTCGATTGTCGGTACAAAAGCAACGACTGGTGGCCACTTGTTTGCACTGGCTACGCTATCGCTCTACTGAATTGAGCGTCTCGACAGCGCTGGACATGATCTTTTTTTGCCCTCGACGGATATTTTTCGAAACTGCTGGTGCGCTCACGTCGAATTCATCAGCGAGGTCATCGAGCGTTGTCTTTCGCGGCGTTTCGAAATATCCCAATTCGACAGCCGTCTTGAGCGTTTTTTCCTCAACCTCGGTCAAGTTTCGACATGCTGAGACAAGATCGAGTCCGGCGACGACGCTTTGGATACTCTCCTGGGTAATGACGTCATCGAGACTTTCGCGGGAGATAATGCCAAACTCGTTTCTGCGGTCGAGTTCCGAGAGCGTTTCGTCGGCTGCTTCGGTGGTATCGAACCCGACATGCCAGAGTTCGGAGCCGTTCTCGATATAAAATGGACCGGTAATGTAGCCATCATTCGACCGAATCCGTTCCATCGCATCCGTTTCGTCGATGTTCGTCCGTATCTGGGCTGTATCCTTCCAGCGCTTTTGCAACTGGAAATCGTACATGTTGGGATGGTCTCTGAGCGACTGGAGCCCGTTGTTTAGGGCGCCTGGGTCCTTCCCCTGGACCACCATCCGCGTTTCAAGTGTCCGGTCCGTTTCATCAAACGTCCAGTGCGTTGCCGAGAATGCAATGTCGTGGTCCAGCGTCGTGTCGATAAACGGACAGTCGTGCTGTTCCATCTCCATCGAGATGTCTATCATTTGAGCCCACCTTCTCTGCACAACTCGCTGTTACTGTATAATAAATGCTTGTTTCTTTCTATCATCAAATATGTATATATTACCTAAACTGTGTTTATATGTGGTTATATGTTTCCATCTGTTGGTCTGCGTCATGCTATCTCTTACCACTTGATTTGATAATTAACCCCAACAACAATAGTGAGTCCACACCCACCTTTTGCAAGACGTGACCAGCGAATGCATGCTGCTATACTGGTCGACGGAAGCTGTGATAGATTCGTCACCACCCGTCCTGCGTGAGAACTATCAATTGTTCCGTCGACCGGTATACGCTGGACCAGCGCATACGATGTTGCACGATTACCGATACTGATGTAACGATGACTGTACATTCACACAGTGACAGACCGTACGACTGGATTGGCGCGCTGAGCGACAAGCGGGCACAACTGTCGCCCGACCGCGTGGGACTGATTGATGGTGATACCGGCGAACAGTATACCTACGCGGAACTTGATGCTCGGGCAAACCGAACCGCCCGTCTTCTTGAAACTGGTGGGGCAGGCCATGGCGACCGCGTTGCCGTCGTCTCCCGCAACCGACCGGAACTCATCGACCTCTACTTTGGGACGGCTAAGCGTGGCGCTATTCTTGCACCCCTCTCATTTCGCCTTGCACCCCGCGAACTTGCCGAGATGCTTGCTGATATCGAACCGGAACTTCTTGTCGTCGAAGAGCCGTTTATTTCAGATATCGAAGCCGCGCTCGATGATGCTGGGGATGAGTTGAGCGATGGGTTGACCATATTGAGTCTCTCCGAAGACGGAGAGTCTGACAGGGCATACTCATGGACAGACTATCACGAGAGCCTCCCGGAGAACTCCTCACCCGTCGAGTCCGTCGATTGCGCCCTCTCCGACCCACACCTCTTTTTGCATACCGGGGGTTCGACTGGCCTCCCAAAACAGGTCGTCCAGACACACGGCGGCATCATGTGGAACGCCTTCAACACGATTCTCTCGTGGGGTTTACGACCTGATGACGTGACGCCGATGGTCTTTCCACTCTTCCATACGGGCGGTTGGAACGTCCTCACAATTCCGCTCTTTCAGCTCGGCGGAACCGTCATTATTGCACGGGAGTTCGACGCCGGACAAGTACTCTCGCATGTCGAAGGGTACGACGCAACCGTTCTGGTTTCCGTCCCGGCGATTCTTCGATTTATGGTCGAACATGACCGCTGGGACCAGACGGATCTCTCCTCGCTTCGCATGGTCAAAAGCGGCGGTGGACCATCACGCGAGTCAGTGGTCGACGCGTGGAGCGAGCGCGGGATTACCCCTTCACAGGGTTACGGACTCACTGAATGTGGGCCGAACAATTTTGCTATGCCCGAGGAGTTCCCGCGCGAGAAAACGAATAGTATCGGCATGCCATCGCTGTACGTCGACGCACGCGTGACCGATGAGGACGGACAGGAACTCCCCCCGAACGAGATTGGCGAACTCGAACTTGCAAGCCCGCATGCGGGTGACCGCTACTGGCGCAACCCCGAGGAAACTGATGCGGTCTTTGGCGATGGCTGGGTCTCGACCGGCGACCTGGCTCGCGTCGACGAGGACGGCTACTTCTACATCGAAGGGCGAAAAAAGAATATGTTCGTTTCCGGTGGGGAGAACGTCTTTCCGCCGGAAGTCGAGGACGTAATCACCAACCACCCGAAGGTGGCAGAAGCGATTGTTGTCCCGGTCTCCGACGAGCAGTGGGGCGAAGTTGGCAAAGCCGTCATCGAAGGCGAGGAGTCGCTCACGCTCGATGAACTGCAGTCGTTCATGCGCGAACGGATTGCGAAATTCAAGATACCGCAACAGCTCACGTTCGTCGACGCGATGCCGATGAGCGGGCCGGGAAAGATTGACCGGAAAGCCATCGAGGAGACGTACGGCACGGCTGCTGAGGACACAACGTAACTGATACTATGCAACAGACTACCACGACAGCTGACCGAATTGGATTGACTGGATACGGCCGTTATCTCCCCGACAACCGACTCACCGGCGAGGAAGTCGCCGACGCAAGTGGGCTTCCCGAGGAGGTTGTTATCGAAAAGATGGGGCTCACCGAGAAACGTGTCTGCTCGCCTGATGCAGACCACTGTACGGATATGGGCGTCAAGGCAGCAGAAAAAGCGATCGCGGCTGCCGATATCGACGCTGACAGCATCGATGTCGTTCACTACCACGGCAGCGAGTACAAGGATTACTACGTCTGGTCGGCCGCGGCGAATATCACCGAACGTATCGGCGCGGACAACGCCTACGCTACCGAGACGTACGCTCTCTGTGCAGGCTGTCCGCTCGTGGTCAAGGAGGTTCGTGCCCAACTACTCGCTGGCGATATCGACCGCGCGTTACTCGTGACTGCCAGCCGTGAAGAGGACCTTATCGACTACGAGAATACCGACTCCTCGTTCATGTTCAACTTCGGCAGTGGCGCAGCCGCCTATATTCTCGAAGCCGACCCTGACCCAGACCGGACCAGCGCGTGGGTCCGTGCCGGTCATGCCGTTACCGACGGCTCCTTCTCGAACGATGTCGTCATGCATGGCGGCGGGTCACGCAATCCTCCGACCCACGAAACCATCGACGAGAATCTCCATACGCTCGATGTGCCGGACCCTGACGGGATGAAAGAACGACTGGCTCCGGTGAGCCTCCCGAACTATCTTGACGTTGCCGATACTGCGCTTGAGCGCTCGGGCTACACGCGGGACGATATTGATTTCGTCGCCGTCACGCACATGAAACGGTCGTTTCACGAGCTATTGCTGTCCGAACTCGGCGTCGACCCCGACGCGGATGGCTACTATCTTGATGAGTACGGCCACGTTCAAAGCGCCGACCAGATTCTTGCACTGGATGAGGGTGTTGAAAGCGGGCGTGTCGAGCCGGGAGACCTCGTTTTGTTTCTTGGTGCTGGAACCGGCTATACCTGGTCGGCGGCGGTGCTTGAATGGGAAGGGAAAACCTGGTAGCGTCCCGTCTTTGGCTGTTAGGCTACAGACAGGTTGAGGCGTCTCTCGCCGACGATAATCGGAACGCACATAATCATCCTTGCCAGAAGGTAGCACAATGAGTGCAGGCCTCGCCGCACGACTTGAACGAATCGGCACAGGGGGCAAGTTTCTGATTGTCCCAATGGATCACGGCATTACACTCGGTCCCGTCACTGGACTGGCCGATATCGAGTCAACGATAGATGCTGTCACGCGTGGGGGCGCAGATGCCGTCCTCACGCAGAAAGGAATCGCTCCACGAGTACATCCGAATAAAAACGACGCCGGCTTTATCGTCCACGTGAATGGGTCGACGACTATCGGCCCCGAGGAGATGGACAAACGCGTCACCGGGACGGTAAAAGACGCCGTCCGTGCTGGTGCTGACGCTGTCTCGTTCCACATTAACGTCGGCAGCGAGTACGAACCCAAACAGCTCAGCCAGCTGGGCGAGTTGACCACCGACGCGGCAGAGTACGGGATGCCGGTACTCGCAATGACGTACGCTCGCGGTCACGACATCCGCGATACGGACGACCCTGAAGGGTTTGCGGAGGATTTGGCCCATGCAACCCGACTCGGCGAGGAACTCGGCGCAGATGTCATCAAGACGGCTTATTCGGGAACGCCTGAGAGCTTCGAACGGGTTGTCGAAGCCACCCGACTCCCGGTCGTCATCGCTGGTGGGAGCAAAGGAACCGACGAACAGACCCTTTCTATGGTTCGCGGTGCAATGGATGCTGGAGCGGCCGGCGTCTCAATGGGTCGGTCTATTTTCCAGCACGACGACCCGGAAGCCATCACCGAAGGCATTGCGACGGTCATTCATGACGGCGCAGACCCAGCCGAAGCCGCTCGGAACGCGGGTCTCAGTGCTGACTGATTTCCCCCACGAAGCGAAATTGAAATCGTTTCAGTTGGTACTATATTGAACACTCTTGCCACCCCGGGGTGGTGAGTATGGTACTGAAGGTACGTCCGGCAGTATCAGGCTGTTTCTTCCGTCTGGTCGCGCTTGCCGTCGCTCGAAAACAGGTCGCGGTTGTTGTAGACGAGCGCGGCAAACACCAGCATAAAGATGAGGTCGATGTAGCTTGCTACAAGCTGGCCGACGAAGAAATCCAGAATGCCGGCAGCCTGCTCGGAGAGGGCTGATGTTAGTATCAATCCGCCCCAGCAGAGCACGGCGAGATGAGTAATCTTCACATAGAGCAGTCGTCGCTCGCCCGATACACGGGAGGCGACCCGTGAGAGCGGCCCATACAGCAGATACGCGCCGACGATATACGAGAGAAAGGCACCACCGGACATCAGCGACTCGCCAACGCCTGTCGTCACCCATGAGGCAAGCGCAAACCAAGGGAGCGCAACGAAGGGGACGAGCAACATAACAAACTGCTTATTGGAGAGATGAACCAGCTCGCGAAGGATGTAGACGACGATTGCGAGCACTCCGGTATAGGCGAAAAAGCGGACAACAGATTGCTCGCGGCCGCCGGTTCCGGTGACGGTGACTGTCAACAGTTCGAGACCCATCATTACGTACGTCGCTGCCATGAACACCGCCGGAAGCGTCCCAAGCAACAGGATGGACCGTCTATGTCCGGAGGCAACCGCGACGCGGCTGAAAAAGCCAAGCGCGCCAAGAGCGAGCGCAAGGGCGGTCCCGAAGTACAGAGCGGTCGGGCTAAAGAGCAATTCTCCTGTCATTTCATTCACTCTCAACGGCGACGATATCACCGCGCGAAACGCTGAATTCGCCCATAATTGCTCTGAGGTCCTCCGCCTCTTCGTCCAGTTCCTGTGCCAGGTTTGCAACTGTTTCCGTCGAGGCTGTTACCTCCTGTGAGGTGGCCGATACCTCGCCTGTTTGGTCACGTGTGTCCTCTGCGATATCCGCAACGGAATCGACGATGGCTGAAATCTCCTGTGCGGTGGTGGCCTGTTCGTCAGCCGTCTGGTTGATATCCTGAATGCTCGTATCGACGTCGTTGATATCTTGTGCAATCGTATCGAGTTGGTCGCGGACACGAGAGACATCATCTGCCGCCGTTCTGATGCTTGCATCGACCTCCGAGATTTCATCCGCGGTTTCGACAGCACGCCCCTGTACGCTCTGGAGGGTTCGCTCGATATCATCGACGGCTTCCATTGCCTCCCCTGCCAGATTCTTGACCTCGTTTGCGACGACAGCGAACCCATCGCCGGCGTTCCCGCCACCAGTTCCGGCGCGAGCAGCCTCGATGTTGGCGTTTAGCGCGAGCATGTTAATTTGGTCAGCAATCTCGTCGATGGTGGCGATAACCTGTTCAATCTGTTGGGCCTCATCGACCAGTTCGTCGACGGTATCGACCACCATCTCGGTCCGGTCAACGGTCTCTTCCATCATCTCGGCCGTATTCGCTGCGGCCGTTCGGCCGTCGCTTGCAAGCGTCGAGACGTCATCGGACTGCTTGGCTATCTCGGTCGTCGTTGAGGCGACTTCCTCGGTTGCAGCCGAGAGGCTGCTAATCTCGCCTGCTGCTTCGTGGAGTTCCTCAGCCTGTGTCTCGGCTCCCTGTGCGATATCGGTGATTGCCCCGGCAACGTCCTGGCTACCGCGGCGAATCTCACGCCCCGAGTTATCCAGGTCGGCGGACATCTCGTCGATGGTCGCTGCCGAATCCTGTGCCTTGGCAACTGCCGAACCAAGTTCTTCGAGCATTTCGTTGTATGAGTCCGCAATCGACTGAAGCGCTTTGTCATCGGTCTCGACGGTCAGGCGCTGGTCCAGGTCACCGTCCGCTGAGGCGGCCATCGCCTCGGAAAAGCGCTCGGCGATATCGAGCAACTGCTGATTTTGTGCCTCTGCCTCCTGTTGAAGTTGTTCTGCGTTTTCTTTCGCTTCCGTTGCGCGTTTGCGCTCTTGTTCTATCTCTTTCCGGGTTTCCTCCAGGTTTGTCACCATCTCGCTCAGCTCGTCGCGCATGAGCGCAATGGAATCGTAGAGGTCCGCAATCTCGTCGTTACGACTCGTTTCGATTTCGGTATCGAACTCCCCGGAACCGATACGCTCTGCGCGCTCGCTCAGCCGTCGCAACGAGAGCGCGACGTTTCCTCCGAGGACAATACCGACAAGCCCCAGATTTAACAGTAACAGAATCATCAGCCCTGCCAGCGCGGCGATACCACGCTCCGTGGCTTCGTCGGCTGGCCCTGCATCAATGTGTAACCCAAAAATAACGGCGACTGTGAGGGTTAACAGAAAAATCCCTGCCAGTGCGGCCCCAATTTTCAAACTATACCGTTCCTGTATCCGTGTGTGTAAAGCTCCCCTCATAGCTACCCCAGATTACTCTGACGTCCATACTGTTCACTGCTAGTAATTAAAAGGATTATGTGCGCTATCGAACAAAACGATACTCCGCCCGATTGCAGAATTGTTTTACTCTCGGTGGTGCATGTCATTGGCAACGATGATTCGGAGGCACGACCCATGACGATGGAAGACCAGATAGACGAACTCCGCGAACGTCGGGAGGAAGCGCTGCTTGGCGGCGGGCAAGAGCGGATTGACGCACAACACGAGAAAGGAAAGCTCACCGCGCGCGAGCGAGTCGAGTACTTTCTCGATGATGATACCTTCACGGAGTTCGACCAGTTCAGGACTCACCGGTGTCACAACTTCGAGATGGACGAAAAGCAGATTCCCGGCGACGGGGTCGTCACAGGATACGGCGAAGTCGACGGGCGCAAGGTGTTCGTCTTCGCGCACGACTTTACGGTCTTTGGCGGGTCGCTTGGCGAAGTGTTCGCCGAGAAAGTCACCAAGGTGATGGACCGCGCTGTCGAGACCGGTGCTCCAATTATCGGGCTGAACGACTCTGCGGGTGCCCGGATTCAGGAAGGCATTGACTCGCTGGCTGGCTATGCAGAAATCTTCCACCGCAATCAACTGGCAAGCGGGGTTGTCCCGCAGATTTCAGCGATTATGGGCCCGTGCGCGGGCGGGGCGGTTTACTCCCCTGCAATCACGGATTTCATCATGATGGTACAGGAGACGAGCCATATGTTCATCACGGGACCTGACGTTATCGAGACGGTTACCGGCGAACAAGTTGGGTTCGACGAGCTTGGCGGTGCGAGCACGCACAGCACGGAATCCGGCGTCGCTCAGTTGACGGCGGCAGACGAAAAGGCGGCACTGGATGATATTCGCCACCTGCTTTCGTATCTGCCACAGAACAACGTCGAGGACCCACCACGCGTCGACCCGTGGGATGACCCGGAGCGACGGTCGGAGAAACTCAGAGAGATTGTCCCCAACGAGCCACGAAAGCCCTACGACATGACGAACGTTATCGACGAAGTGGTCGATGAGGACTCCTTTTTCGAGGTTGCGGAAGGGTTCGCTCGCAATCTCGTGATTGGGTTTGGCCGCCTCGATGGCCACGCAATCGGTGTCGTGGCAAACCAGCCACGAGTCAACGCCGGCACGCTCGATATCGACTCGTCGGTCAAGGGAGCGCGTTTCGTCCGGTTCTGTGATGCCTTTAATATCCCAATCCTCACATTCGTCGACGTCCCCGGGTTCATGCCGGGAACGGACCAGGAACATGGCGGCATCATCAAACACGGCGCGAAGTTGCTCTATGCCTTCTCCGAGGCAACGGTGCCGTTGATGACGGTCATCACACGCAAAGCCTACGGCGGAGCGTATGACGTGATGGCGTCGAAACACATCGGCGCAGATGTCAACTACGCATGGCCAACAGCGGAGATTGCAGTGATGGGACCAAAGGGTGCTGTTAACGTGCTCTTCCGCAAAGAGCTGGCAAACGCTGAGGACCCCGAACAGCGACGCCAGGAACTTATCGAGGAGTACCGTGACCAGTTCGCCAACCCGTACACGGCAGCAGACCGCGGCTTTATCGACGATGTGCTTGAACCGCAGGAGACGCGGCCACAGCTTATCAGCGACCTCGAAATGCTGCGCTCGAAACGCAAAAACCGTCCTGACCGAAAACACGGCAACATCCCACTGTAACGATGAGCGAGGAGACAGTCGCAATCGATGGCGCACAATTTAAGCTCCCTCCGGACGCCACCTCCGACGAGGCAGCAGCAATCGCGGCGGCGGTCGCTGCGGCCGTCCGCGACGATGGAGAAGACGCGGACCCTGAGCCGACGTGGGATGGCAAGCGGTTCCGATTCGCGGCACGGCTGAATGCCGTCTCGGGCATCCACCGCCGCGTGCCACAGGGAGCACCGACAGATAGCTGGACAGCAGCAGGCCGAGCGGATAGATTCAACCGATAACATATGACAGCGAACACATTCGATAAAGTACTGGTTGCGAACCGTGGTGAGATTGCCGTCCGCGTCATGCGGGCGTGTAAGGAACTGGACATTGAGACGGTGGCCGTCTACAGCGAGGCAGACAAACACGGCGGCCACGTCAGATATGCCGATGAAGCGTACAACGTCGGTCCTGCACGAGCGGCCGAATCGTATCTCGACCATGAGGCAATTATCGACGTTGCACAGCGAGCAGGAGCGGACGCGATTCATCCGGGCTATGGCTTCCTTGCCGAGAACGCCACCTTCGCCGGCAAAGTCGAAGACACCGACGGCGTCACGTGGATTGGCCCATCCGCCGACTCGATGACGAATCTCGGGGAGAAGACCAATGCCCGCGGAATCATGCAGGAAGCGGATGTTCCAATTGTTCCCGGGACAACTGAACCTGTCACGGAACCCGAGGAGGTCGAAGCCTTCGGCGAGGAACACGGCTATCCAATCGCCATCAAGGCGGAGGGTGGCGGTGGCGGCCGTGGGATGAAAGTCGTCCATGAACCCGACGAAATCGAAGAGCTACTCGAAAGCGCCCAGCGCGAAGGGGAGGCGTATTTCGACAACGCATCGGTCTATCTCGAACGATTTCTCGAAACGCCGCGACACATTGAGGTCCAGATTGTTGCAGACGAACACGGCAACGTCCGGCATCTCGGCGAGCGTGACTGTTCGCTTCAGCGGCGTCATCAGAAGGTTATCGAAGAAGGCCCATCACCCGCAATTTCCGATGAACTTCGCGAAAAGATTGGCGAGGCCGCCCGTCGTGGCGTCCGTGAAGCCGAATATACCAACGCCGGAACAGTCGAGTTCCTCGTCGAGGAAGACGTCGACCGCGACCCGAATGAGCCACTCGGTCCGGAGACGAACTTCTATTTCCTCGAAGTCAACACGCGGGTGCAGGTTGAACATTGCGTGACCGAAGAAATCACGGATATCGACATCGTCAAATGGCAACTGCGGATTGCACAGGGTGAGGAGCTTGATTTCGAACAGGATGACGTCGAAATCGACGGTCACGCCATCGAGTTCCGAATCAACGCCGAGAACGCGGCAAACGAGTTCGCACCGGCGACAGGCGGTAAACTCGAAACGTATGACCCGCCGGGTGGTCCCGGCGTTCGGATGGACGATGCCATGCGACAGGGCGATAAACTGGTCACCGATTACGACTCGATGATAGCCAAACTCATCGTCCGCGGCAGCGACCGCAAAGAGGCAATCACGCGGAGCAAACGCGCGCTTGCGGAGTATGATATCGACGGCGTCGTGACTATCATCCCGTTCCACCGGCTGATGCTCACCGACCAACTATTCCTCGATGGCAAACACACGACAAAATATCTCGATAATGAGATGGACCGCTCACGTATCGAGGAGGCACAGGAGCGGTGGGGGAGCGAAACGAAAAGCGATGATGATGACGAGGAGACCGTCCAGCGTGAGTTCACCGTCGAGGTTGACGGCAAACGCTTCGAAGTGGAGCTCGAAGAGCGCGGACAACCTCCTGTCCAGACCGCAAACACTGGCGGGTCGAACCGGCCAGCATCCGCTGGCCCGAGCAGCGGCGGAAGCG
>LKNH01000118.1 GCA_001564135.1 Halobacteriaceae archaeon Tc-Br11_E2g27
CCTCAAAGCTCGATAACGAAGTCGACCTCGCAAGCGGCGATAGCTGGCAATAACGGGAAAGGCGAAAGATGTCTGCTGGGGAAACACTATTGCACACACTCGTCCAACCGTGAGATATGCTCGATTATCTCGCTTTGGAAGAGAGCCTCACCGAAGAAGAGCGGATGATACAGGAGACGGCTCGCGAGTTTGCATCGGACCTCCGCGACGATATCGCTGACCATTATCACGATGGGACCTTTCCAACTGCTGCCATCGAGCAGATGGGGGAACTCGGATTCTACGCACCACATCTAGACAGCGAGTGGCTTCCGGGGGTAAGCGAACGGGCATACGGACTCGTGATGCAAGAACTGGAGGCCTGTGACTCCGGCGTTCGCTCGATGGCAAGCGTACAGGGTGCGCTTGTGATCTACCCAATTTTCGCTTTTGGCTCGGATGAGCAGAAAGAACGGTGGCTACCCGGATTAGCTAGCGGCGAACTCGTTGGCTGTTTCGGACTCACGGAACCCGACCATGGCTCCAATCCGGCAGGGATGGAAACGAGTGCGGTCAGCGAGGATGATGGCTACCGGTTGAACGGCTCAAAAACCTGGATAACAAACTCGCCGATAGCGGATGTTGCTGTCGTCTGGGGACGGACAGACGGTGGCGATGGACCAGTGCGTGGCTTTCTGGTCGAGACCGACCGGGATGGCGTCACGACGAACAAGATTGATGGGAAGCTATCGATGCGAGCATCCATAACGGGTGAGATTGGACTGAACGATGTCTGGGTACCCACAGAAAACGTATTGCCCGCCGTAGAAGGGATGAAAGGCCCGCTCTCCTGTCTCACACAGGCACGATATGGCATTGCCTGGGGAGCGGTTGGTGCAGCGAGAGACTGTTTCGAGACGGCACGCGAGTATGCAACCGAGCGCGACCAGTTTGGCGGACCAATTGCACGATTTCAACTTCAACAGGACAAACTCTCCGAGATGGCGACGCAGATTTCCCTCGCCCAACTGCTTGCCTACCGGTTGGCTGAATTAAAAGCGGACGGAACGCTGCGTCCACAGCAGGTTTCGATGGCGAAACGAAACAACGTCAGGATGGCACGAAATCAGGCACGTATCGCCCGGGAAATGCTCGGCGGGAACGGCATCACGAGCGATTATTCCCCAATGCGCCACCTGGCGAACATGGAAACGGTCTACACTTACGAAGGAACGCACGACATTCACTCACTGATTGTTGGTCACGACCTGACCGGTATTGCTGCGTTCGAGTGAGAGTAGTTCAGACATCCCATTTTCGTTACGATTGCCAAAACTGTTAATAGAGTAGTTGTTGTATGTTAACTATAGCCATGTCCCCAACAAAGCTCCGTGAGCGCCTCAAAGAATCGGAAGATAGAGTCGACAGTGAAACGTTCGTCGAAGCGTTGCAGTATATCAGAGACGACGGCAGTTGACTGGTATCAGAGATACGCCGAATCCCAGCGAGTTGGCTTCCGTGCGTTACCACAGTTATCGCACTGAATTCGACCCATTGCGTCCATTGCATTCGCGAGGTCGCTGCAGGATGAACACCAGTATCCGTAGATATCAGTTCCGGTCTCCTCAGTGTATACCATATAGAAAGGCGCTATCGAACCACGTTCGGTATTATTTTTGTTGATGTAGACCGTTTGACCGTCAGTTTCGTACGGTTCGAGCCCTTCGGTTTCAACTTCAGCGTAGACGTTTTCGAGATACGTCGTCCCATCAATATCCACCTGCTCGGTCCCAACTTTCGACAGTCCTTGCTCAACGTAGAAGGCGTTCCCACCGGAGTTATCAGCTAGCACACGGCCTTGCAGCGTTGTGATGCCTTGGTCTGTAAGGTGGTCACGAGTTGCCTCAAATAGTTCCACTCCAAGGTTCTCACCACGGGAATCCGGGTCAACGTGCAGCCAATGCAGTTCGGCAACCGTGTCACCAGTAATAACGCTTTCCGAAAATGCGACGACCTGTCCATCGATTTCGCCAACGAGCAATAATGCCTCATCATCCGCGAGTTTCTCTTTGAGCCGGTTCTCATCGTACCATTCCGAAATGGCACCGTTGATTGCCTTCGGTCCAAGCGTGTACGAGGTAAGGAGCGAACGACGGGCAACATCTCGAATTGCTGGACGGTCACCTTTTGTGGCTTCTCTAATTTCCATACTGGCTGTTCTCGGCCCGGCACAATAAAACGTACAGTAAACCTGTCTGAAAGGACACAGCGACACCGTTTGAAAACATAATTCCGGAGGACAGGGAAAAGACAAACAGCTGGCGTTCCACGATGTTATTTCGTTAAACACCTAGTATTCTCTAGGATACCTGCATATACGTCAAGGAAAAGCGCTAAATACGTGAGTTTTATGATATTGGTGTGTGATAGCAGGACAATCAAGAAGAACACACACGAGACGACAATACTTGTCAACGCGTAGACCAGGCGTACAGAGCGAACGTGAATGCATCCAACAACCAGCTGTCCACCTTTCGACACCACAGTGGCTCATCCACACTGTGTTCTTTTCGCGTCCATGTGGGCTGACTAGACAACGATGCGAAGTGTAGCGGTTGTCGTAACGCTAAAGAGTTATACAGCCTACGTTACGCATAACATGAACAACGCACGGAACGTCCGGAGGTGGTGGTGTGGGTGTTGAGATTCGCGAATCACCTGTCTCCGACGAGGAATATGCGGAAATGGAACAGTTCGTCCGCGATTATTTGACGGCAAGCGTCGCCAACGAAACCGAAGGCGGACGAATGCGCTGGTATCCGTGGCACTCCGCGGAGTACCGGTTTAACCACATCAGAAACGTCGTCGAGCTATCAGGTGAACTCGCACGAAAGGAAGGAGCAAACGAGGATATCACCAGAGTCGCTGCTGTCTTTCACGATATCGCAAAGCTGGAAGTAGACCAGGATATCCACGCCGAGGCAGGGGCACGCATCGCCCGAGAGTATCTGGAGACGCGAACCGACTATCCGGCCTCGTTTATCGACCAGGTCTGTCGCTCTATCGAGGACCACTCCTATCAGGGTGACGTGACGGATGTGACGCTGGAGACACAGTGTCTCATCGAAGCGGATATCCTCGATAAGATTGGTGCGAACGGTGCAATCTTGATGTTGCTCCGGATGGGGTATGAAGCACGAAGCCATATGGATGCCGTCGAAATGGTCGAGCGCGTCCTTGAACGCGGCGAGGAAGCGAGCAAACGGCTCAAAAGTCAGACAGCACAGGATATCCTCCACCGGCGGCTCAAACGGACGCGCTGGCTCAAAGAGTGGATTGAACTAGAAATCGCAGACGTTGAGTCGGACTGGTAACCGGATTCCGACCCAAGCGCTCAGAGTAACGTCGTTAGCCCGTCCCAGAGGAAGATAACTCCAAAGCCGGCAAGCACGACAGCACTCCCAGCTGCGACTACCGGTGCCAGCGAGTCGACACGGTTGCCGGCCGCAACAAGTGCCGCTGGAAACGAGAGAATCCAGAACGCGATGCCGCCGAATAACCCGCTGAGCAGTGCAACGCTTCCAGTCTGGACGACCACCATGCCGGCAAGTTCATCGCCGATGCCTGGCAGGACTGCAAGCACATCAAGCTGTCCTGACGTGAGCAACCCAACACCGACGGTCAGCCAGAACAGCAGTTGATACGGGTTTGTCAGCCCGAGCACGAAGGCTTTCAAAAATCCGTAACTCTCGGTGCTATCATCGGTTGCCCGAAGCGTCTCAGTCACGCTGTCGGCTGCATCACGTGCAAAATAAAGCATCAACAATCCACCGACAGTAACCATCAGGGCTCTCAGGGTCGGCGCACGCTCGATAACCGTGACTAACCCAGCAAGCGCCAGCAAAAAGAATACAACGTCGGCAATCATCGCACCAAGGCCGGCCCGAACCCCTGCGCTCCAGCCACGGACGACGCTCTCTTCGGCAATAATGGCGTTCATTGGGCCGGGCGGAGCAGCAAGTGCCAACCCAAAGAGCACGCCCGCACCGACGGTCGCAACGAACTCGACTCCCATCCATCCAGTTATTTTCCTTCCAGCGTGAAAGCTTGTTCCACTTGCGGTATGGTATCGGTGACACGAAACTATTACCGGCTGACTCCCCTTACTAATGATATGAGCGACCACGCGATTACACTGTACCGGTTACAGGCCTGTCCATTCTGTGAACGGGTTGTCAGACGGTTACGAGAGTACGGCCTCGACTATGACTCCCGGTTCGTCGAACCGCTCCACTCGCGCCGAAATGTCGTCAAGCGTGAAAGCGGTGTCAGAACAGTCCCGGTTATCGTTGACGAACGAACAGGGATCACGATAGCTGAAAGCGCAAACATCGTCGAGTACCTAGATGGAACCTACGGCCCGGGCGGCGAGTACGAACAGGAAGCACGTGGGACGCCAGCCGACCTCACTGCCGGGGGTGGTGCATAGATGGACCTCGAATTTGATGTAGTTGAACTCGGGCCGACTGACCACCCTGGAGCTGGAGAGACGGTTCCAGAGTTTACCCGACCACTGGTCTCTGCAGAGTACTGGGAGGACACCGCCCTGTCCTCGCTCTATGAAGACGGTCCGCTGTTGCTTGTGTTCCACTCGATGATTGGTGCGTTCCCGGCAACGTATATCTGGCAGGAACTGCAAGAGCGCGAGATTCCAGACCAGATTGACTCCGTCGGGTTGTCGATAGCAACGCCGTATGCACACGCCGAGTTTATTCGAGAACGAAATCTCGACGAACAGGGGGTTCGATTTTTCGCTGACCCAGCGAACACGGTCGCCGCTGAGTATAACATCGAGATGGACCTCGACGGCATGACCGGTATCTCCGAGCCACGGCCTGCAACGTTCGTCATCGACATGGATGGGAACATCACGTACGCCTGGGTTGGAGAGACTGTTCCCGCATTTCCTGACTATGATGCACTCGAAGCCGCCGTCGAAACAGTGACACAAACCGATGACTGAGGAGACAGAACTCAACGGAACTGCCGTGTTCGAAGCTGACCAGCTCGAAGCGGCAGTGAACGCAATTGCTCGCGGCGAGTTGGTTGTGTATCCGACGGAGACCGTCTACGGCCTGGGAGCAAACGCGCTCGATGAAGACGCTGTCAGGCGTGTCTTCGCAGCCAAAGAACGAGACCGGAGCAAGCCGCTATCGATGGCCGTTGAAAGCGTCTCAGCGGTCGAAGAGTACGTTCCCGTGACAGACCAAGAACGGGAATTCATGCAAGAGTTTCTCCCTGGCCCTGTAACGGTCGTCGTGTCCGCGAGCGAAGAAATTCCGTCGGAACTGCTTGGCGGTCGAGAACGCGTCGGGATTCGTGTTCCCGATAACGAGATTGCACTGAAGCTACTCTCACGAACACCCCCGCTTACGGCAACCAGCGCAAACATCAGTGGAGCCGAAAGTGCGCGCAGCATACCGGAACTCGACGAGGAGATTCGGGCTGATGCAGCGATTGTAATCGACGGTGGTCGGACACCGGGCGGCGGTTCGACGGTTGTCGATGTCGAAAGGGAGCAAGTTCACCGCCGTGGTCCACTCTCGGACCAAATCACAGAGTGGCTGGCAACCCAGTGATTTCGCCGACCGTTGGGGTTATTGGCCTCGGTCACGGTAGACAGGATAATGAGCGAGTCCGATGGTGGCCCAAAACAGGTAGATAACCCAAACTACCATAACGAAAATCACACTGCTGTCCAGACATGCGGGTGGACAGCTAACGCCCTGCGTGGCGAGGGCAAATGTTATAAGAACATATTCTATGGTATCGAGTCACACCGCTGCATCCAGATGACGCCGGTGGTCAAATGTAACGAGCGATGTGTCTTTTGCTGGCGTGACCACGCAGGCCACGCCTACGAACTTGGCGACGTGGAGTGGGATGACCCTGCAGCGGTTGCAGATGCCTCGATCGAATTACAACGAAAGATTCTCTCGGGCTTCGGTGGCAACGACGAGGTCCCACGCGACTATTTTGACGAAGCGATGGAACCACGACACGTCGCCATATCGCTTGATGGCGAGCCATCGCTCTATCCGTATCTCCCGGAACTCATCGAGGAGTTCCACGAGCGCGATATCACGACGTTTCTCGTCTCGAACGGGACAAAACCCGAAGTCATCGAGGCCTGCGACCCGACACAACTGTATATTTCAGTCGATGCACCGGATAGGCAGACGTTCGATGACACCGTGAAGGCTGTCGACGATGATGCCTGGGAGAAACTCATCGAGACGCTTGATGTCCTCGCTGGGAAAGATGAAACCCGAACCGTCATCCGGACAACATTAGTGAAAGGACACAACATGCATCATCCCGAGTGGTACGCGGCGATGTGTACTCGCGCACGAGCGGATTACATCGAAATGAAGGCCTACATGCACGTCGGCCATTCACAGGGACGGCTTGACCGTGATTCGATGCCCGAACACGAGGAGGTTCGCGAGTTCACCGAAGAGATGGCACAATATCTCCCGCATGACGAACTAAAGGAAGTCGAAGCCTCTCGGGTTGCACTGCTCGCCCGCGAATCCGATACTTGGGTTCCAAAGCTCAAGAAATCGAGCGAGTTCTGGGCGCGGGACCCGCTGGCGGAGTGAGCATCTTTGTAAAATAGATGATGGGTATCGGTTGTTCTCTGGGGAATTTTTTTATATTTACCCACGCTAGCTGCTAATATGGCTGGGGTAACCCTAGACGATAGAGGGCGTCTCACACTCCCGAAGTCCATCCGTGAACGGTATGGAGACGAGTATCACATCGTCCAACTGGATAGTGGAATTAAACTTATTCCAGTTGCCGAAGACCCGCTTGCAGCGCTTCGCGAAGAGTTTGCAGATGTTGAAAAGTCGGCGCATGAACTACGTGCTGAGGCACGTGAAGCCGCAATAGATGAGGCTGGAAACTAGATGTACGTCGAGACAGATTTTCTGCTTGCACTCATCAAAGACGAAGACTGGCTCGGTGATGCTGCAGAGACCGTCTACAATGAACACAAAAAAGCACTTTGGACATCACAGTATACACTCGTCGAATTACTCCTCGTTGCATACCGAGAAGACAGAGACGCCGAAGCAGTCATCGCAAACGCAATAGCCCTCGTGGAGGTGAACGGTGATGCGACTACCGTATTAGCCGCGGCTACCCAAGTGGAAGAACACGGACTGACTCCATTCGATGCGTTACACCTCGTTGAATCGGGCGACGAGACAATCGTCTCAAGCGACAAGGCGTACAAGGGGCTATCACCGCTGATGAATCTGAGAAACGATGAGTGACCCTCCGCAACCACTAAACGCAGTTCGACCCAATCAGTACCAATGAGTGATTGGACCGAAAAATATCGGCCCTCGTCACTGTCTGCACTCAGAGGCAACGACAAGGCCTGCAACAAATTGCGGGAGTGGGCAGAGTCGTGGGAAGACCATCGCGAAGCCGTCATCATCCACGGTCCGCCGGGAATCGGTAAAACCTCGGCGGCGCATGCGCTGGCAAGCGACCTTGGCTGGCCGACCATCGAGTTGAACGCATCGGATTCTCGAACCAAAGATGTCATCGAACGTGTCGCTGGTGAAGCCGCAAAGAGCGGGACGCTGACCGGTGGCGGAGATGGGAAACGACTCGTCATCATGGACGAAGCCGACAACATCCACGGGAACGCGGACCGTGGCGGCGCACGCGCAACGACATCGCTGGTCAAGGAAGCCAACCAGCC
>LKNH01000119.1 GCA_001564135.1 Halobacteriaceae archaeon Tc-Br11_E2g27
CCCTGAACGCGACGAAGTGGTCTTCGACAGCGACGAGGAGATGACCGTGCCAACACCCTCGGATGAGGGCGAAACCTACGAGCGAACGTTCGAAAACGAAGGCGTCTTTCCCTATGTCTGTACGCCACACGACCTCCAGGAGATGAAAGGCGTCGTCGTTGTCGGCGAAGACAACGTTGAGACCAACCTCGTTCCGTTTTCGGAGTACGAAGTCCCCGAAGACAGCGATGGGTTTGCTCCGGGATTCGGCATCGGCGGCGGATTGCTCGGTGCCCTCGGGGCAGGATATCTCTGGCGAAAACGAGGCGACTGACCAGATGACAGGGAAACCCAGACAGTCACAGACCCGGCGGGCAGTACTGGGAGTGCTTGGGACGGCTGCCCTCGGCGGAGTCACAACCCCGACTGTCGTAACTGCGTCAACAGACAACGAAACCGAGCAACCGGATGACGAACCGTACAACGGGTATCTCTCCGAGGAAGGAACATGGGGAGAGGAAACTGCCGATGCTGGTGCACTTGATGAGGTCCGTATCGAGGTTGGCGCACCGGGAAACGGCGGGGATTTTGCGTTCAATCCAGCAGCTGTCGTTGTCGGTGTGGGAACTGATATTATCTGGGAGTGGACAGGCAACGGGGGACCACATAACGTGGTCCACGACCCCGACGGACACCCAGAACAGGACGAACAGCGGTTCAACAGCGACGACGTGACGGACCAGCCAACGCCCGCTGTTGAGGGGACGACCTTCGAGTGGGTCGCAGAAAGTCCCGGCTTCTATCCGTACGTCTGTGAACCACACGAATCTATCGAGATGAAAGGAGTCATCGTTGTCGGACGGGACGCCGTTGAAACATCGAGAGGCGAGTACGATGTTGACCCGGTCGAAGAGGAAGATATCCTTGTCTCCGAAGGAGGCGACGACAGCAGTGACGGGTTTGGTCCAGGGTTTGCCGGTGGGGGGGCACTGACAGCGCTCGGTGGCCTTAGCTACTGGTTATACGGACGACGCAAAAATCAGAAGAAAACGGGGCCTTAGCCCTGATACGGGTGGTATTCCATCCCTTTGTGTTTCAGTTCGTTGCGTTTCTCCTCTAGGAACGAGTAGACTGCGCCGTGTGGAGCGCCGTCAAGAATCATTTCGGCGGCATCACGAACGGCCTGTACTTCACGAGGCCCACCGATAATCGAGAGCGTCGACCCGTAAATCATCACGGACGCGCCAGTCAGCTCTTCCATCAGCTCACGGGTTCGACCGTTCTCTCCGATAAGACGGCCCTTGTGTCGCTGCAGGTCCTTACGATTGCGTGCGGCCGCACCGATATCGACGATGTCGAACATCATCATCTCGTTGTCGAGCAACCGGAGGGCATCCTCGGGAGCAAACCCGCGACCGATTGCTTTCACGATATCCGGCCCTTTGAGGCCTTTGACGGGGTCGCCAACCTTCTCGATTCGCACGTTCCCCGACTCCGAATCAATATCGAGTCGCACCTCCGCCCGCTCTTCAATTTCGCGCATCGTCTCGCCACCACGACCGATGAGAACGCCAATACGGTCGTCGGGTACTTTCACGTGCTGCATAATGTACACTACCGTAGGCGACAGACCCGTTAAAGTCCTTCGGCGTGATACTGTCAGGTATGGCAAACGATATCCTCCCAAACTCAGTTGAAGCGCTTGCCGGCCTCATCAGTGCCGACGGCGATGAAATAATTAATCAGATGGACGAGCGGGCCGAACGTGATGGCTTTCCGACCGTCGGCCCGGAAGTGGGTGGCTGGCTCGAATTGTTTGCACGGATGACCAACGCCAAGCGGGTCTTCGAATTTGGCTCGGGTTTTGGCTACTCAGCCTACTGGTTTGCTCGCGGGTTGCCCGACGATGGGGAGATTGTCCTGACCGAAATCGACGCGGACGAACTCGAACTCGCCCGGGAGTATTTTGCAGACGGGAACGTGGCCGTCCAGGCCCAGTTCGAACACGGTGATGCCATCGACATCGTCGACGAATATGATGGCCCCTTCGATATCGTCCTTATCGACAACGAGAAACACCGTTATCGCGAGGCGCTGCAGGCAATCGAGGGGAAACTCCGACCGGGCAGTCTGGTGCTTGCTGATAACGCCATCACGGCTGGACCAATCGACCACGAGCAGGTCGTCTCGATGCTCTCATCGACTGAGCAGGAGCCAATCAGCGAAATAACCGACGCAACCGAAGGGATTGCGACCTATCTGGAGTACGTCCGCAGCCACGAGCAGTTACAGACCGTACTGTTGCCACTCGGTGAGGGGCTTGCGGTAAGTCTTGTTCAGTGACCGGTACCCCCATTTTCGTCTGCGAGAATGCAGGGGTGGCAATTATGTACGCCCGGGCGTTATCTCCAGCAACGACTAACTCATGAGTTTGATGATAGATATCCGAAAGCTCGGGTTGTTCAATAAGATGGCGAAAGAAGGGGGGAACACCGTTGCGGACCACCTGAGCCAGATGACGGGGATGGAAACGGAGATGGAGATTACGAAGATTAATTTCATCGACATCCCGGATATCAGAGCCCACGTGGGCGACGAAAAGCAGATTGGGATTAGTATCGAGATGGTTGAACAGCCATACGGCTATATTCTCTTTTTGTTCAACGCCCGCGATGCGAAAGAGCTTGCGCACGGAATGATGGGCGGGATGGCCGGTGCAGAAGCATCCGAGGATGGATTTTCGGATATGGAACGCTCCGCAATTCAGGAGATTGGAAACATTATGACCAGCGGTTTCATCGACGGCTGGGCGAACGTCCTCAATACGACAATCGATATGTCCACGCCGACGTTCACCTACGGCCCCGGCTCAAGCATGGTCGATGAGCTTGTTGGCGATAGAGACGACGAGATGGCTCTGATGTTCGACTCCCGTGTGCATGCGCTCGAATCCGACATTGACGTGACCGTCTACACATTCCCTGAACTCCGGGAACTCGTCGAGTTGATGCAACAGATTGAGGTCTGACTGGGAGCCCGACAGAGCGAGCAACGATGTTTTATCGACTCTTAACGTACCGACAGGTGTGACAGCCGACAAGTCAAAACGAAACTGTCCACGCTGTGACGAGCGGCTGTATTACCTCCAGCCATCCTGTCCAAGTTGTGAAAGCAGCGTTCGCTGGAATATTCGCTGTGTTCGCTGTGGAGACTGGCTTGAGGATGGAGGCGACGCCTGTTCGAGTTGCGGCCTCGAACAACCCGGCTGGCGAGCAATCGAGCATGCGCTTTCGACAACCGGCGAGACGATTCGGGTTGCGAAAGATGCGCTTGACAGACCGATGAAAGCCGGCTATTACAGACATGTTGGCTCGGTCAAAGGCCAGTGGGCGGATTATCGCCGACCGCTCAAGGGGGGTGGCGAAATACACGTACGGTCCTACGGCGACCACTATGAGGTCCACCTCGACAGCGTTGGGGCGCTCGATTCCCCAGGGAAACACGCCGTCTGGTATGCACCCCGCGTCGCCGCTGACGGCGGCATTCAGGTTATCGAGACAGTGACAAAGGCACTCTCGTATTCGAACCGAGTGGTTAATCGGGTGCTCGGGAAATCAGAGAAACAATCACCAGGACGCGACTAAACGTTTGAGAATTGAGAACAGGAGAATAGCAAGACGCTTACGCGGTTGATTCAGCCAAGTCAGGAGTACGAACATACCCTAGCACACCGCCGAGGATTGCAGCGGAAAGGGCCATAAGACCGAACTGGACGGTAGGTGCAACACCAGCAGTAAACAGGACGATGCCGACGACGAGGGCAATAAAGGCGCCAGCGAGCCACGGCACGAACAACCGAGGGAGGGCATGCCAGGTTCGTTCCAGATGACGACCAACGACATTCGCCGCGAACAGTGGTCGAACGCCGCCAATACGCGTCTGAACCAGATAGCTGACACCCATGGCGATAAGTCCGTCAATGAGCACCCACCAATACCAACACAGCCCGTACGCACCGAAGTCGTATCCTAACAGTTCACAGTCATCTTCCGGTTCTTCGGCGGCCCCATTCACGTCATCGTCTTCGATAGTGACCGTATCGATGTCTAACTCCAGCGTGCGTGTCTGAACACCGTCATCATCGTCAGTCACGTACGTGAACGAAAACCGGTAGCTTCCGGGCTCACGAATCGTCTGGGAAGCACTGAACGGAAGCGTCTGATCGGGCTCAAGCACCGCCTCCTGTGCGTGGAATACCTCGCCATTCATCCGGTGTTCGACGATAACCGACCGTGGTTGTGTTCCGTTGTTTTTCATCGCGTTGCTTGCGTGGAAAGTGCTGGGCACACGGGGAAAACAGCCCTCCGAGAAGGTTGTCTGGAGTGCAATTATCATCTCGGCGGTGTTGTTTGGTGTCGCCCATCTCCCGATGGCAGCGAACATCTATGGAGCACTTACCACGGAAGTGCTTTTGTTCATCGTGGGGGCAAACACAATCGGCGGCATCGGATTTGGCTGGCTCTTTTGGCGCTACAGTCTGGAGGCAGCAATGGTCGCACATGCATTCGCACACGTCGTTGCGGTGAGCGTCTGGGTCGTTCTTTTGCTGGTATAGCGTCGTTACTCGATATCGACAGTCACGTCCTCCCCAACCGAGAGCGGGATATCCTCGCCAACCAATTTAATTCCAAAGCTATCACGGGCACAGTAAAGCGCAATCCCGGTCACTGGGTGGCCGTTTGCCGTCACCGTACAGTTATTCCAGCGGAGTGACTGCGCAGACAGTTGCGTCGGAGCGAGCTGGACAGCTGGCGTTTCCTCCGTGGGGACTGGATTGCCGACAGACCTGCCAGCGACTGTGGGCTCCGCCCCACCGCCGAGTAATCCACCATACTCGTAATGTGGAAAGCCCCCATCGAGAATCCCACCGTCGCTTTCGAGCCCGACAAACCGTTCCCCGGGAGCGGGATGTTCCGGAGCGTCGAGTCGAACCCACGTCTCGCCGCGTTCCGTGACCGTGCCGGTTCCATCCCACGGGAGGGGTTCGACCTCGATTTCGGGTCGAATCGGAAGCGAACCGGATGCACGGTAGTGGTTGGCATCAGGGGGACGAAAGCCGAGGTGGATGTGGTTTGGGACCCAGGGGGCAAAGAATCCAGCCCGGACGAGCGGACCGAGTGGGTCGCCAACGGTGACCATCTCACCGGATTCGACCGTCGGTTCGACATGCAGCAATCGGGCGACGTACTCGCCAGTGTCGATGAGGATGAGGTAGTCGTGGGCGGCCGCGTAGGGTTTTGACGGAGCGGTCACTTGCTTTGTCTCGATGACCTCCCCCGAGACTGGAGAGGGGGCGAGTTCTCCGTCGGGATAGAGGTCGATAGCACAGCCCGCGTCGTGAGCATTGTACGGGGAGTTGAACAGAGTAAATCGGGTGTACTGAAAGAGGACATCCCGAGACAAACTGACAGCCATCGGTGTCACCTTCGGCTGAACGGTAATAGCTCGTCCGGATTGAGAGGAGAGGTTATGAAATGACTGATACCGTCACTGGTGGCAAAGCTGCGTGGGAGCAGAAAGAGAACGGTACTTACAACCAACAGATGGTAGTATCTGCAACAGTCCAATTTGGAAGACGAAAACCCTTATCTGAATACGTAGAGTAGAGGTGTACGAACACATGTCTGTTACACTCAAAGACTTCTATGCGGACTGGTGTGGGCCGTGTAAGACTCAGGACCCAATCCTGGACGAACTCGCAGAGGAATGGGAGAACGTGGAATTCGAGAAGGTAGACGTCGACGAAGAACAGGACGTCGCCAACGAGTATCAGGTCCGCTCGCTTCCGACGCTCATCATCGAAAACGAGGATGGCGTCGTCGAACGGTTCGTCGGTGTCACCCAGGCCGAAGATATCGAAGCCGCCTTCGAAGCCGCCGGTGCATAAGTCTTCAAACAGAACAGCACAAACTTGATTTTCGCTGTCGACCGCCAACTCCTTTAGCGGCCGTTCCGTCCACCGCGATATGGAGACGCAGTCACTGATTGACCTGCTTCGTGAGACGGAGGCCGTTCGCTTTGGGGAGTTCGAACTCGCCCACGGCGGCACGAGCAACTACTACGTCGACAAGTACGTCTTCGAGACGAACCCGGAGTCACTTGCTGCGATTGCCGAAGCCTTCGCCGAGCGTGTCGATGACACGAAACTCGGCGGCGTTGCACTTGGTGCGGTCCCGCTCGTTGCCGCCACCAGTATCGCTGCCGACCAGCCCTACGTTATCGTCCGCAAGGAGACGAAAGAATACGGAACAGGCAACCGCATCGAAGGGGCGTTCGAAGAGGGCGAGGAAATCGTCGTCCTCGAAGATATTGCAACGACCGGGTCGAGCGCCATCGACGCTGTCGAGGCGCTTCGAGAGGCTGGAGCTGTGGTTGAGCGCGCACTCGTGGTTGTTGACAGAGAGGAAGGCGCTCGTGAAAACCTCGCCGAACACGATATCGAACTTGAGGCACTCGTAACTGCCTCAGAGCTTCTGGATGCAGAACAAAGCGAATAGGGTGGCCCTTAACCGGTGATACTACACCATTCTTGTGTGTCGAATCCGTACAACTGGTGATGTCAAATCTTGAATTATACGAACTAGAGGGTTGTCCGTACTGTGAAAAAGTCATCAGAAAGCTCGACGAACTCGGTCTCGAGTACAAATCTCACAAGGTCCCATCGAGCCACAGCAAACGCAATGAAGTCGAGGAAGTAAGCGGTCAAACCGGAGTTCCGGTTCTTGTCGACAACGAACACGGCATCGAAGGGATGCCCGAAAGTGACGATATCGTCGAGTATCTGGAAGAAACGTACGCCTGAAATCTACCCCGTTTCGAATAGAACAAGACAGCGTAGTCCATGGAGAGCACGTCGGACAGTGCATTAGAATCCTATCGCTTTCGAGCATCGTTGATTTCCGTCCGACCCCGAAGCACTCTGCCTGCTTTCCCTGTAGATTAGGGAAGACTCCTAGAGCAACTGTTCTAACTGTCGTCGTCGCCCTTTGAGGTCGACCGTTGCGTTAACTGTCGCATCGGTGGCCAGCCGGTCCAGCACGAGCAGCGGGTCGACACCGGCCCGCTCGACATCGACCAGCAGGTCAGCTATTTCGCCCCGGTAGAGTGCGAGGCTATCGAGTAATCCGAGAAGGAGTGCCATCGGAATCGCTGCATCGGGGTCGGCCGGAAACACGTCGCTCATGCGGTCGAACGCTTCGTGGGTTGTGCCGTTTACGTCCGTCGCTTCGAGTGGGTGAAGCGAGAGACAGTGGGGACAGAGACCGACCGTTTCAGTCTCGCCGGGAACGACATCGAGATACCGGTCCGGTACCGTCACGGTCACCAGTTGGGTGTCGACCTCGGCCAGCGAGCCACAGTCAGGGCAGTTCATCAGTGGGACTACTCGGCCGAACGGTAGTAAATGTCCCCGTCACGCTCTTCCTGAATAACCTCGCCACGGTGTTCGAGGAGGTCCAGATGCCCGAGTGCTTCGCTCATGCAGGCGAACGTCTCTGTGGCTGGCATATCCCCGAAGAGACCGTCCATCACCTCGACCGGTTGGGTGGGGCCGTCGACGAGCGAGCGAACATCCGCTGTTCGGTGGGCGTGGGCATTTCGCATCTCGTTGATTCGGTCGGTCGTGTCCGTAATGGGATCGCCATGGCCGGGTAGAAACCGCTCAAA
>LKNH01000120.1 GCA_001564135.1 Halobacteriaceae archaeon Tc-Br11_E2g27
CGTTCTTCCCGGTATTGAACCGTAACCAGTTCGCCAGTTTTTGCATAATTGCGCCAATCAATTCGCCGAATCGAATCACCGCTACGATACTGTCTGGTTGCGTAAAATTCGAGGCCGTCGCCGCCGGAATCCGTCGGTAACGTTCCTGCTTTGGGAAGAGAGCTGTCGGAGGGGAGGGCATCTCTCACCGCATTTGCGCCCGTCAAGGTTGTCTTTCCAGTAGCCGATACGGTCATTGTCAGCTGCTTTGTCCCCGACAGTGAACGTACTCTGAAAACAGGGTCGTCGAATTCAAACTCACCACGTCGAGCAAGCACTGTATACGAGAGGGTTATCTCCTCCCCCGGTTGGAGGGAGACTCCTGCTCGAGGCGAACCCGATAAGACACGGAGCGCATCCGGAACGCCATCGATAACGCGAACATCCGTGAGCGTTGCATCCGTCTGGTTCGAAAGTGTCAGCGTGACTGTCACCGTTTCGCCAGGGACAGGCGCTTCCGGGTTGAACTGCCGGTCAGCCGAAATCGTTACTGTCTCCGGGATGCCAGAAACGGCATCGTAGAGGAGATACGACAGAGGGATGATTGCCCCGACAAGAAGCGTGACGTTCGTAAACAGCAGGCCAAAACAGGCCAGCGCAACCGCTCCGATGAGTGCAACCCGCCATCGGTTCGTTCGTCGTCGTGCCATCCCAGTCTGTTCAGATACCTGCGTCATTGCTGTGGTGTCCGTTGTTGGATATCGTTGATTGTATCGACCGTTCGTTTCAATCGTCGTTCTCGCTCCCGTTCAGGACGGAGCCAGAGGTGTAGCCGAGAAAGTAGCGAAGGTTGTGGCCCGTCGTCGTTGGACAATAGCGCTGCTGCTGTGGTGTCGTCCGTCCACGTTCCGCTGTCAATCTGTTCCCTCGCTCTGTCAGGGCTGAGAGCCGCAGCCTCGGCATACGTGACAGTAGCAGTACGATACAGGAGGTCGGATGCATTCTGGAACTGTTTACCCCCCTGTTCGACCGCCCGAGAGAAGCTGTCATCGAGGGAGGCTGCCGCTAGCTGGCGTTTGTCTGCAGTGACGAGTTCGGGCGGTATCTCCTGTGTCTGGCGGAGACGACGTTCAGATGGCGTTTCCTCTCCATTAGATGTGCCTGACCGGGCCGCAAACAAGAGGTAAAGCAACACTGCCAGCCCAACGAAAAAGAGTAACTCAGCGACACTCCGCTGGTCACCCCATGTCTCGATAGGCTGGAGTGGGGCAGTCTCGACGAGCGAGGGTGAAAGGATGATTGCAGCACCGAACAGCGTTGCCAGTACTCCGAGGACTCCAAAAATGATGACTCGAACGCCCATTAATCAACCCCTCCAGACTGCTCCGGTGATTGCTCGTCACGTCGTTCAATCTGCTCTAAGGCCTGCTCGACACGCTCGACGCGCTTGGTTGCGGGTCGGTGCCCGTACTCAACCGCTCGGAACGTCTCACAGAGCGTGATGACTGACTCCGGCGGGAGGTTATCACGTTCGATGGCGTAGGTTGCCAACTCTCCTGGCGTACGTGTCGATTTCCCGCCGACGCTCACGTAAGTGAGAAACCGTTGCCATGCCTCGCGTACCCTCGTCTGTGAATCCGGTGGGAGGTCATCGCCGATTGCACCTGCGTCCGTTGCGCCACGTCCCAACACCCGTCGAACAGCTTCACCTTGCATGACGAGCCAGGCCCGTATCTGGGAGATGAGTTCTGATGGTTCGACTGTGCCTTGCAGTACGCCCAGCAGTTGCTGCATTGCCGAACGAAGACCAGCAACCACCTTGCGGAGATATTCATCACCATTCGTGCTAATCCGAACTAAGACAGCTATCGAAAACGCAACAATCCGTCCAGGGAGCCGGGCAATGGACTGCAGGATAGTTCGGGGACCATACTTGCTCCGATAGAAAAGTAGTGCAATACCGCCGACAACCCCAATAGCGACTGACAGCACAAGCGCGAGATTACGAAGCAAGCCGTCAACGGTCGATTCGGCACGGATATCGTTCTGGGTGACAGCCAATGTGGTAGACGAGGAAAAGGGCAAGCCGACCGATGCTGTTCCGTCAGGTCCTGTCGTGGCTATCTCCTCGCCATCCCGTTCGATGGCTGCTCCGGCGACGGATTCGTTATCGTATGTCGCCTCAACAGTAACCGAACCCAGTGGGAGCGAAATTGGATGGTTTGCCTCGACCGAAATCTCTAGTTCCGGGACGCTGATTGTCGTGTTTCCAGTCACCGGTCCTCGCTCTATCGAGAGCGAGTGGTTACCAGCCGCTTCGGGAACCGTAACCTCCGCTTGCCCATCAGTACCCGTCTCGCCAACGCTCTCGTCATCGATGCGAACCTCAGCATTCGAGACTGGCGTCTCATTGATAAGGGCAATCACCGTGACCGAATTTCCCGGGTGTATATCCCCGGAGACGGTAACGGATGCGTTCGTTTCTATCGGGTACGTACCGCCATCCTCGGCCCTTGTCTCATGAATCTTTCCAGTATGACTGCCTGACCCAGCAAAGAGTTTCTGTCCACCAACAGCAGTTCCGGAACCGGCCGCAAGCTGACTCGTGCCTGCTTTCTCGGTACTCCCATACCAGGTCAGGTTATCCTCAGTCAGGTCCGGGCTATCAAATTCAGCGTGTTCGATACCAATCTCAAGTTCATCGGCGTACGGAACTGTTCCCTCGACCGTCCCGTCCGTACCGGTCATCCCAATCGGTTCATCGTTGAAAGATACTTGCTTAAATTCTGCGGGGTCCGAACCGTTCATGACAGTAAGCTCCACGGCAGTTCCCGGAACCAGCGTGCTCTGGTTGAACGAGACGGTATATCCCGTCTCCGTCGTACCGTCAGAGTCACCGTCTGTCGGGTCATCAGCTGGTGGTTCCTCGCCGTTATCAGGCGGGTCAATATCGTTACCTGGGTCATCATCAGGTGGTGTTGGGTCATCACCATCATTCGGGAAGTCATCAGGGAGTGACCCATCCTGAGGGAACTCTTCAGGAACCGAGTAGTCACCCTCTTCGAGTTGCTCACGTGCCTCCTCGACTGATTCGGGTTCGTCAACCCCATCCGGCCCTACCGTCTCGCCGGGCCTGGTCATCTCATCATCAAATTCGGCCTCGTCAGAGAGTCCGTCCTCGTCGATTGCATCCTGTTCCGAATCGAGACGGTCGCTGGCAGCCGTCGGTTCGAACGGTACCCAGCCCACGTCCTCGAAATAGACTTCGACCCAGGCATGGGCGTTCATGCCACGCACCTCGTATGTATTCTCATCAACGAGTGTTCCCGTAGAGTAACCCACTGTATATCGTGTCGGGATATCCTGCGTACGCAACATGGTAGTCATCGCCGTTGCAAAGTACTCACAGTAACCTGCCTCCATCTCAAAAATGAATTTGTCAGCGATATGGTCGCTCTGTGCCGATGCCTCTAGCGAGTACTCTTTTTCAGTTCTGAGCCACTGCTCGACAATCGTTGCCTTCTCGTATGGGTTATCGGCATCAGCCGTCAACTCGTCAGTAAATTCAGCAACCCTTTCCGGCGTATCTGCAGGAAGTTGCGTATACTGTGATTCGATATCGGACGGATACGACTGGTCGCTTGCTCGCAGTAGGTCAGAATCTGCTTCCGGGAGGTGGCTCACACCGCTGAACGTCGTCCCAGCATCAAGCGGTTCACCCACACCGATAGCCCCGTCATCAGTAACGTGCAGGTCCTCCACACCCTCGACTGAGTCTGGGCGCCAGACAGTTGGGAGCGCCGCTGCTGGCTGTTCGAGTGTAACTTCATACGCGACTTCCTCGCCATCGATACCATCATGAGAGAGGTCGCCGTCGTACGGCGCTGGGTCATGCGTTGCTTCCCACCCGGCACCGGTATACTGGTCGTAAGTGCCAGTCCGCCAGTAAGACGGTTGAGAACTCTCGACGGTGAAATGCACCGACGTATCTTCGGAGCCATACGTCTCGTTATCAAAGCCAGTTTCGCCGCCAACGCCGGTCTCATCGCCAGGGTTGAGCGCGCCAAAGCCGCCGCTCTCACCGGTTGCGGCATCGATGTCGTTACCACCGATTTCTTGCTCCGGGAAGGCTTCGCCAGGGAGGGCCTGTTCGATTGGGCTGCCAGCCAACCCGCCGGTGCTGACCGATGCAACCATGAGAGCAGCGAGCACCACTGCAAGGACACCACAGACGACCAGAACGGCACGTGCCCACGCACGACCAGTCTCATCATTCGCTGGTTCTGTTCCCATACTCACGTGTTGGTTAGACTGTCGTATCGCTCAGGGATAACAATAACGCCCAAGATTCGGCCGGAAGATACTACACGATATCGGCCGTATCCAGACCACATGGAGGCCGCCTTACGTGCAGGTATCGCCATCTACAACCACGGCCACTATCACGCTGCGCACGACGCTTGGGAAGACCACTGGTTGTCGCTCGAATCTGGGACGGAGAATGAGCTGTTGTTACATGGACTAATTCAGTTTACGGCGACGATCTATCATGCGACGAACCGAAACTGGCCAGGGACGACAGGACTTGCTGACAGTGCAGGCGAGTATCTGTCACCCCTTCCGGATGACTACCGTGAGGTGAACCTCGGTGCTGTCAAACAGGCGCTCAAACGGTATGAACAAGATCCGGAACAGATCGAGCGAGCGCAACCAATAAAACTGACACACGAAGGGCATCCACTGACAGCAACTGACCTTAACTTCGAAGAAACAGCCATCTTTGCGACAGTGATTGCAAAAGAGCACGCATACGATGCTCGGCAGATCGAGCGTGCAATCGACTACGCGAGAGAAGCCGTTGACGCTGACGAGTCAAATCCGTTCGTCGGATTACTTTTTGATTTCGTGAGAGAGCCGAAACATCGGGACATCATTATAGCAAGGTTGACAGAACACGTCTCGCGAAGAGAACATCAGGAATCCGATGTGGCGGGGTTGTTTTGACCGGTAGGTAGCTTCTGGAACGGGAGTTGATATCTTATTCCTGACTTTTATACAGTACGCGCTCAAATCGCGTTTCATGGATACTGGATTACTTACGGAATCGCTAGATTCTATCGACGATATCTTTTATATTCGTTCTCCTGATGGCGAGTGTATTTATCGAAACGAAGCGATGGGAACAGTCACCGGGTACAGCGAAGCGCAACTGGACGAAATCGAATTTTCTGACCTATTCATTCCGGAGGATGCACCACGCATAAGCGACGTGCTGGAAACGGTCGAAACCGAACGAACTGAAGAGGTGATTCAGGCAAACCTCTCACCGAAAGATAGCCAGCCTATCGCCTACGAAATCTCGCTATCCCCATTGTCTGAGGAAAACTCACTGCGTGGAGTGACCATTATCGGCCGGGATGTCAGCGACAAGCTATCAACCAAACGACGATTACAACAACTTTCGGAGGATATTCGAACACGGTCAATGCCAATCGTTGAGGTATGGGATGGTGTCGTTCTGACGACCGTTGTGGGGTCGCTTGATACGAGGCAGGCTGAATTCCTGACCGAGGAGTTACTCGATGAAATCGTTTCCGTGGAAGCCTCGTCGGCTATTATCGATATCACGGGATTGGATGTTCTGGACACGGCAACAGCACAACATCTCATCGATACAATCAACGCGGTCAACCTGCTCGGTTCACGGGTTGTTATCACAGGAATTAGTCCGGATATCGCCCAGACGCTGGTACAACTTGGTATCCCACTCAACGATATCGAGACGAAATCATCACTGATGGAGGGACTGCGCGTCGTCCTCGAACAGGAAGGGGTGACATTCGGGTGACTGAAGCGCATTCGCCCTCAATTACAACACTGTTCGACGTCTTGCTTGCAAGTTTTCCCGCCGAGCCGACCGATAGAGCTGTCGATACCTTGCAAGAAGAGCTATTATCGCTCGTCGAATCGGAACACCCCCGGGCAGTCATTATCGATGTTTCACGTGTCACGACGCTTGATTCGTTCTTTGCACGCGTTATTGCCGAAACTGCAGATATGGTACAGCTTCTCGGTGGTGAGCCAATCATCGTCGGTGTGAGACCGAGTGTTGCAATCACGGCAGCACAGCTTGGATACACTTTCGATGAGATAACGACCGCTCGCGATGTCGACCACGCACTGGAGACCGTTGGCATATCCGTCACGCAGGAGACGACAACCGATGAGTGAGCGACGGCGCGATTCGGACCGGTCAACGACTGAAATCCAGCAGGACTCTGCACCAGGGTTCGAACGTCGCTCGACCGATGGCGGACAGCCAACCCCGGTACAGACGTTCACCGACTGCCAGGGCGAGCAGACAGTTAACGAATCCCGACCGTTGCCGGAAGTCAATCAGCTTGATTCGGGAACTGTTGAGATTGTAAGCGAGGACGATATCCTTACCGCCAGACAGACCACACGAGAGGTTGTTGAATCGCTTGATTTTCGAATTACGGACGTTACGAGAACGGTCACCGCGGTTTCGGAACTCGCCCGGAATGTCTATCTCTACGCAGGTGAGGGGACGATGACATGGTATGAGATTCGGCGTGGAGACCGCACTGGTATTGAGCTTCGGTTCGACGATGATGGACCTGGAATCAAGAATCTCTCCGCAGCCGTGTCAGGTAATTACTCGACTTCCCACGGAATGGGCCGGGGATTGGAAGGCACCCGCGAGCTGATGGATACGTTCAAAATACAGACGAGCAAGGACGGAACAACGGTCACTGTTCGAAAGTGGAACCGCTAAGGATGACGGACCCCGAGATAGGCACAACAACGGAACACGAAGTAAGGTCCGAAGGAGATATTGCCTCAGTGGCGGCAAGCACAGCAGAGTGTGCCACATCCATTGGATTCGACAAAACCGAAACAGAGGAACTCAAAATTGTCGTGAGTGAACTCGCAGCCAACGTTCTTGACCATGCAAACGGCGGTGTCATTACACTCGCGGAGTTGGGTCACCGCGACGAACAGGGGCTGCGAATCGAATCAACGGATGCGGGACCAGGGTTTACCGACGTCGATGTCGCGTTTGAGGATGGACATTCGACCATGGGCTCGCTCGGGAAAGGCCTCGGGGCCGTGAATCGACTGAGCGACAGCGTCGCCATTACGGAGTCAGGTGAACCACCGCATCGGACGACGGTTCGCGCAGACCGCTGGCTCGGACCGCCCTACGAACAGACGGTCGACTGTCCGCTGGATTTTGGTGCCGCTTCCCGGGCAAAAGTTCGTGGAACGCCAAACGGCGATAGCTTTGTCATCAAACAGTGGAATGACCACGCGCTTGTCGGTGTGATTGATGGGCTGGGACACGGACCTAACGCACATCGGGCGGCAATGGCCGCACGAAGCTACGTTGAGCGGCATTTCGACCAGCCGTTAGAAGCAATTTTCACTGGCACCGACCGAGCCTGTCAGGGGACACGCGGTGTAGTAATGGCGCTGGCACGGTTCGACTGGCAAACTGAGACAGCGGAACTGGCGGGAATCGGGAATATCAGCTGTAAGGTCGAAGGGGTGGAAAAAAATGTTGTCACGCGTCGTGGTGTCATCGGTGGGAAATCGCCCGATGCTGTCGTGAGAACTATAGACTGGAACCCGTCGAATAGGCTCGTATTCC
>LKNH01000121.1 GCA_001564135.1 Halobacteriaceae archaeon Tc-Br11_E2g27
GTTCAAGTTCTCGAAGCATCGAGGCAGCATCCGGCTGGTACTGTCCAGCGTAGGTAAAGAACGTCCCGCCGTTCGGTCCGACGATGCGGCCCTGCCAGTATTCGGAGTCCTGTCCGACGTCTTCGGTCTCGGTCAGGGTACCGACGACGAAAATCCGGTTTGCTCGCTCCCCGGTCGGCAAGAGCACATAGAGCGGCGCACGGTCGTCGTCGCTTTCTTTGAACGTATACGTTGCATCGTTGAACTCGCGGGCAAAGACGCGTCGTGCGACTTTGCGGGTTGGTGTTGTCGCCATCTTAGATCGACCTCGCTTTGATAAGGACTGCTTCATGGTCCGGCATGCCGGGCTCTTCGACTTCGTTCGCAAGCACGTACCGACCCAGTGTCGGACCAGTGACGGTGTAATACCGACCAAGCACCCGGTCGTGCATCTCCTCGGCAACGACGGATGTATCAAGCGCATCCATCGCCATTTCCTGTGCTTTTTCAAGCGTAATGCCGGTCAGCGATTCGGTCATCTCACGGTTGAAGATGACCTCGTGGACCTGGTTTCCGTCGTCGATAACTCCTTTGATGCGGAGGTCGAACTCGCCATCTTCTTCGGGTTCGCCGTGTTCCGGACACCGCCCATTCTGAAGAACGTGGGTGCAGCCCTCTTCCGGACAGCGTTTAATGAGTCCGGACCCGGACTGAATGTCGACGAGTGCGCCTTCGATTGCGACTTCGTCATCGCCAACTTCAAGCTCCTCGTCCAGTTCTTCGATGGTCGTGGTGCGATTGAGTTTGACCGAGTACCGCCCCTGATACTCGTCGGTCACGACGTTTCGGAGTTCATAGACCTTCCCTTCTTCGAGCGTTGGCAGGTCAGATTTTGACCATTTCGTGAATTTGATTGTCCCCGTTTCGTCTCCGAGGAGACCAACCTGTGCGACTGCGTCGCTCCGGGCTTCCCAGAGGTCGACAACTTTCGCTTTGAGGTCAATCCACTCTTCTGCTCGGTCGACATCCGAGACGACCTTTCGCTCGTTGCCGCCACCCATAATATCGTCGCGGTCCATCCCGGCCTCATCAAGATAGGTGTTTATGACGCTCCGGCGCGCCTCGCTCGTCGGAACCTTGTACTCGTTGACCAGCGTCTCAAGTCGCTCGGTAATCTCCTCAACAGAGATATCTAGCTGGTCTGAAAACTGTTCGTATATGTCTTCGGCGTGTGTACGCAAATCTGTCTCAGTCATCGGTTGCTCACTGTCTCCGCTCTATTTTCTGTGGGAGACATACGCCGGTTGGTTCTCTATGATATAAAAAGTATGGTAACCAGGGTGAAAGTGGTCCCAACCATAGCTGTCATTATTCCAGGCCTCATTTACTGGTGTATGTCAGACTCGGACCGCTTGGGCCGATTCCTCAAAACAAAGGTACGTGGTGCTGGTCGACAATTTGAGGAAGCCAAGCAGGCGTTTGCCAAAGCACGCCGCGAGGCCGCCTCAGATGGCAGCGGGCCGCCGGTGAAACTGGTCTGCCGTCGCTATGCTGAAAAGCGCTCCGTGAGACTTGACTCGGCGGGTCGTCCGGCGTGCTTTGAGTCCGGACACGGAGATTGTGAGGGTTGTGTTGAGGATATCAAAGCTGGCTGTATCGAAACCTGGGAATGAGTGGTGGAAACTGGCCGCTCGCCAAGCAGCGAAAGCGTCAGTACCAAGGTTGCGCACCCGGTCAGAACAGGCATGAGGTTTCACGAGGCAGCGAACTATCTCTTTGGGCTCCGCCGGTTCCCTCAGCGGCCGGGAACTGATGCGACTGCGTCGCTTCTTTCGTTTCTCGGTGAGCCACACACGAATATTCCCTGTGTCCAGATTGCGGGTTCTAACGGTAAAGGTTCCACCGCCAGGATGCTTGAGTCTATACTGACCGAAGCAGGGCTCTCGGTCGGTCTGTACACATCGCCGCATCTTGATAGCATACGCGAGCGCGTCCGCGTCAACGAACGCGATCTCTCCAAAGCTGCTCTGACTGAATTCGTTGAGACTGCCGAACCGTATATCACTGAAGCCGCAACGAAAGGCGATTCCCCAACGTTTTTCGAGGCAGTCACTGCCCTCGCGCTCTGGGAGTTTGACCGTCAAAACGTCGATGTCGCAATCCTCGAGGTTGGTATCGGCGGTCGACACGATGCAACGAGTGTTGTAGACCCTATTGCCAGTGCTGTCACGAGTGTGTCCCTTGAACACACCTCGCTGCTGGGTGATGATGTCGAAACCATTGCAAAGGACAAAGCCGCAGTTGCGCCAGCGGATGGCCCACTCGTCACCGGTGCAGATGGTGATGCGCTCGCTGCAATTTCCGATACGGTTGCGGAGACGCTGGTCGTTGGTACGGACGATTCATGTGATGTTATAGCCACATACGATGGTCGAGACGGGATTGAAGGGCAGGTTGAACTCAAAGCTACGGATTGGCATCTGCGGACAAACATTGCGCTTCTTGGCGACCATCAAGCACAAAATGCCGGCATTGCAACCGCACTTGCACGACAGGTTTGTGACCGTCTTGGTTTTCCCGAACTTTCCTCTGAGCGTCTCTCTCGCGGACTCCGAAACGCACACTGGCCAGGACGATTTGAAATAATGCAACACGACCCGCTTGTTATTCTCGATGGCGCACACAACCCGGCCAGTTGTGAGCAGGTGGCATCAACGCTCTCAGAGTTCTCGTATGATGACCTTCATCTTGTGGTTGGGGTTATGTCAGATAAGGATTTGCAGGGGATTGCCGACGCGTTTACGTTGGCAGAAACAGTCACTACCTGCGAACCAGACCTGGAACGTTCAGCGGATAATGACGTTCTCGAGCGGGTGTTTTCGGAAGCGACCGAAGCGACCGTTAGCTCACGCTCGGATGTCGCTGGAGCTCTGAACGATACGCTTGATTCGGCCGTACCTGATGACTGTGTGTTGGTTACCGGCTCATTATTTACCGTTGCCGAGGCGCGTTCGCGCTGGGCACGCGTCCGCGTCCCAAAGCAGATTGACTCGATTACGGCCGCAAAAGACCTTCTTGTGGACGCAGATGTCACCGCCCCCGGCACGTGGCGGATGCGTGGGAAAGGCGTCCACCGTGTCGTCAAAACCCGCGTACAGCGACGACAGGCGCAGTATCTCAAAGAGGAGCTACTTTCTCTCGGCGGGGAGTGTGCTGTGTCAGGACTCAACGCCACTGCAGAACTCGTTGACGTCGTGATGATGGGGACGATGGCACAGTTCAAACGCCTCTGTGAGAAACTCGATGGACAACCATACGGCCTTTCGCCAGTTGCGGACCAACTTCGGGAAACGCTCGATATTGGTACGGAACAGCGCTCACCGCAGTATCCGTGGGAGACTGGGACGGCGATAATGGGTATTCTCAACGTGACGCCGGATAGCTTTCACGATGGCGGAGAGTACAACCAACAGGAAGCGGCACTCACACAGGCAACGTCTATGGTCGAGGCAGGGGCCGATATCATTGACGTGGGCGGAGAATCGACCCGTCCTGGTGCGGACCCTGTGACGGTCGCGGAAGAAAAAGCACGCGTTGTTCCTGTTATCGAGGAGCTTCAATCGCTCGAGACGTTGGTTTCCGTCGATACCCGAAAAGGTGAGGTTGCCCGGGCGGCACTCGATGCGGGTGCAGATATTATCAACGATGTTTCCGGCCTCTCAGACCCGGAAATGCGGCACGTGTTGAGCGAGTATGAGGTACCAGTCGTCGTAATGCATTCGATACAGACCCCTGTGGACCCTGACCGAAACGTCGAATACGATGACGTTGTCGAGGATAGTATCAACGAACTGCGAGAGCGCGTGCTCCTTGCAGAGAAAGCCGGCCTCGACAGGTCACAGATTATTGTCGACCCGGGCCTTGGTTTTGGAAAATCCGCTACGGAGAGCTTTGAGATGCTTTCACGGCTTGGCGAGTTCCGTGCGCTCGGCTGTCCAGTGCTGGTCGGCCATTCACACAAATCCATGTTCGAAGAGGCTGGCTGTGGCCCTGACGAGCGGTACGAAGCGACGGTCGCTGCGACGGCGCTTGCCACTGACCGCGGGGCTGATATCATCCGTATCCATGACGTTGACGCAAATCGGCATGCAGTGGCGGTGGCCGAGGCAACCAAACAGGCCGATTATGGCGGTAGCGGGCGCTGATACTGCCGGACGTAACTTCGTAAACATACTCGCCACTCCGGGGTGGCGAGATGGTTTAATGGCTTACGTCCAGTAGTATGAGGTCTTCTCAATCGGTTAGTGTCCAGCGTCGCCCATCTCGGTAGACAACTCCATCACGCGACAGTTCTGTAAGGAGCTCCTCAACTAATCCAGGTGGTGCATCGAGCGTTCTGCTCAGCGTCTCTAGAGTTTCCCCGCCGTCTGCAAGCCCGATAAGTAGCTCCGACACGAGTCGGGGGTCGCCCAGTTCGACGCGGTCTGCCAACGACTCACGTAGTTCAGTAATGCGTCCCTGTGTCCACCGCTGTGCGAGCGATAGCTCTTTATCTAACTTTTCGAACTCGTCGAGTTGGCGTGCGAGATTTACGACAGTTTCCGCGTCCGTTTCGTCGCTGAGAACCTCGCTTTCGGGCTCTTCGACCTCGATTGAAAGCTGGCGACAGGAGTTGATATCTAGTCCAGAATTTCGCGGATAAGCGCTCTTTGTTCCGAACTCGTAGGGGGAAACAGTAACTTCGAGCCTTACATGACGGGAGATTGAAAAGTACTTTCGTCGGCGGTCATCCGTTTGACTCTCAACGAGACCGGCGTCTTCGAGTTTCCGAAGGTGGTCGATAACGGCTTTCGGGCTGACCCCGAGAAATTCGCTAATTTCGGTAACGTAGCACGGTTTCTGTGCCAACAACCGCAGGATACGCCGTCGATTCCTGTTACCGAGCAAATCGAGGAATTCGGCGGAGTCCATTCACCTAACGTAACTGATAGAGACTGATAAGCCTATCTGTTTCTTTCGCAGCTTGGCTTCTGTTTGTGTCTTGATGACTAACTAATTCAATGGTGTTGCGTGACAATATATACCTTTGGCGGTTAATTTAAATATGTTACATGGTAACAAACAGGTACCGGTATGTTTGCACAGTTCTCTCGCGGCTACTACATGGGTCGACTCTACGTCGAGCCAGCAGTCGAAAAGCAAGCCGCGATGTGTCAGGCCCAACACGAACAGCTCAACAAACAGCTCTACAGCGACGGAACAGGCATCGAACGACTCGATGCCCCGCTCGTCATGAAACTTGGTTCGACCCATCTTGCTGTCCACGGTGACGAATCTGTTCCCGCCGATACGCTCGCGGTTCCTGAATCGATTCTCGACGACAGAACTGTTCGTGACCTCCCGACGATGCAAGAGGTATTTCTTGCGAAAGCAGACCGCGCTGCTCAGTTATTGCCGTATACGGATGCAGGAACTGCCCAGCCGACGCAAACCGAACTAAATTAACTTTAAGGCCGTCCCGGTACGGCATACGAATGACTCGATGTTAGATGATTTGCTGGGGAAGACCGAACTGAAAGAGGAGATTGCAACCCTCAAAGAGGATAACTCCCGTCTCGAATCCCGCCTTGAAAAGGAATCACAGCGACGGAAAAACGCCGTCACTGAGCGACAAGAAGCCCAAAGACGGGCCAACAAGCTCGAAGACCGTATCGAACAGCTTGAAGACCGGGTCAAGCGGCTGCAATCGGACGACCCCGGACTACGGTTCAGTCGTGAGACGGAGCTTCGTGGCACTCGTCTCACCGAAGTACTCAACCGAATCGAATCATTCGAAACCGGACCGGAGGCTGCGTTAACCGCATTCGTTGGGGATGGAACTAACCTTCCGAGAGAGCTTCGTGAGGTGCTTGGTGAACGCGCCGCACTCGTTTCACGGGCCGCCCCCTGTCTTACACTGGCTGACGATGCCGGGCTCTTGTCCGTTTGTATTCGGCCACCTGTCACTCCAGACTCCTTCGTTGAATGGGATTCACAGTTCGCACTCGACCGAAACTGGCTCGAACCGCGTGGGGAGTATACCCTCGCTCTGGTCCGCTCTGACCTCTTTGCAATGGGGACCTACGACGGGGCTGACCGGACTGCCTTCCACGGTTTCGACAGCCAACTCAAAAGCCAACACTCGAAGGGTGGCTTCTCTCAGGCTCGTTTCGCACGCCTGCGAGACGAGCAGATTGATGACCATCTTAAACGCTGTCAGGCCGCGCTTGCCGAACGCGAAACTGACAGACTCTATGTCGTCGGGGAACGTTCTATCCTTGGTGAGTTTATGTCGATGGCAGACGGTACTGCGACGGTTGACGCTACTGGCAAGCCTGAACCGGCACTTACCGATGCATGGCGGGACTTCTGGACGACCAGACTTTATGTTCTCTAATCAGTACCGAAATTAGCGCTCAACGCGGAGTACATCATCAAGCGTCTCACGCTTTCGGACGACGCGCACGCCATCATCGGCGCTCATTGCAACCTCAGCAGGCCGCGGCTGGGAGTGGAACTGGTTGGCCAACTCGTAGCCGTAGGCTCCGGCGTTCCCGATGGCGAGAATCTCCTCGCGCTCGGGCATTGCTATCGGGCGGTCGGTACAGAAAACGTCAGCGCTGGTACAACATGGGCCACCGACAGAGACCGGTTGCGGGTGACGTTCTGGTGATGATATGTTTCGAATTGGGTGGTACGAATCGAACATCGCTGGCCTGATCAGCGTCGCAAGCGAGGCATCGACCCCGACGACGGTTGCCTGTGGCGTATCTTTTACCGTGTTTACACGGGTGAGAATTAGCTCCGCGTCAGCAACGATATACCGTCCCGGTTCGAGTTTCAGCTGTGCATCAAGTGGGCCAATCGCGTCTCGAACGCGTTCGCCGACTACTGCCATGTCAAGTGGCGTCTCATCTTCTCGATAGGGGACGCCGAATCCGCCGCCGATATCGACGAACTCCAATTCCCCGACCTGCCGAGCAACGTCACCTATGCGGGTGATGGCTCGACAGTGGTCATCCAAGTCCTCATGTAACACGCCGCTCCCGACATGTGCATGAATCCCGACGAGGTCAAACCGTTCGCGAAGTTCGGCAGCGAGCACTGGTACCTCTTCGGCTGGGATGCCGAACTTTGCATCCTTCCCAGTCGCAACCTTTTCGTGATGGCCTGTCCCGATACCGGGGTTAATTCGAATGGCAAGGCGGCCATCATAACCCAGGGCTTCCAACCGGTCGAAGGTATCTCTTGCCCCCGCTGTGATAGTCATGTCTGGATACTCGTCTGCGAGTTCAACGGCATATTCAAGGTCGGCCTGTGGCGGATTGACTGCCGTATACTGCAGCGTATTTGGGTCCGCTCCGGCCTCAATTGCCCGGTAGAGCTCTCCACCTGCTGCACACTCGATGTCTGCGCCTGCGTCCAAAAGCGTCGAGAGTACTGCCTGTCCCGTATGGGCTTTGGCAGCGTACATAACGTGTGCGTCTGGGAAGGCACTTTTAAATCGGAGGTAGTTCTCCCGGACGCGGTCAGTGTCAAGTACGTACAGTGGTGTATCGTACTCCTCAGCGAGTGAAAGCAAC
>LKNH01000122.1 GCA_001564135.1 Halobacteriaceae archaeon Tc-Br11_E2g27
CCATACCAGTTGTCAATAGCCGGCCCCGCCACAGATGAGGATAGCGTCCCCGATAGGGAACTCTCTTGACCGTCAATGTCCAAACGAAGCGCTCCGTCGCTCGTTTGAAGCCGATACTGCTCCGCCCCGGTACATTGCTCAGTCGCATCAACGAGTCGCTGTAACGTCTCGGCCGTGGTTTCTATCCGTGTAGGTACCGGAGCTCCGGTTTCGTCGGTGAACTGTTCGTCTGCGGTAAATCGCTCGGGAAGCCAGAACTCGATATCTTCTAGAACGACTGGGTCCGAGAGACAGTCGATGGTTACGGATTGTGATTCTCCGGAAAGGCGAAGCTGGTTCCCAAGTTCCGCTCCCTCTTCCCCGATAATATCGACGCTAATTGTCTGCTCGCCACCGAACCATGATATCCATTCAAGCACCGTTGGGATAGAAAAGAGGACCGAGATAGGCTCCGTTACGGAAAATGATGAAAATCGAGCGCCGGAAAGCGAGCAAAACGAGGTCTGGTTCGCACCGCGCGTGCTCGCCGGTGTTTCGACCCCCTCTTCCGTTACCCGCAGGTACATCTCTCTATGTGGGTCGTTATCTTCGGCATAGAGAGCAGCCGTCTGGATAATGAACGTGAGTTCGGCAGGACTGCATTCGATATGGACTAGTTCCCGCTCCATAGCTCATCAGCGGTGGGGGACCCACTTGAAAACCAAGGGTTAGTATATACCGGTCGATCGAACAATTGATAGTTCGCACGCAGGTGGTGAATGAATCGGTCACCGCTTCCATTGACCGATATTGTCACTCTACAGGGGATGATTCCAGTTTTCAAACGAAGCCATTTTAGCCGCCTGCGTGAAAACGCCTCCAATGAGCGCCGACCAGCAGTTGGTTGCCGTCTGTGGGCTTCCAGGCGTTGGGAAATCCAGCGTCGCAGAGCAACTCACAGAGCGTCTTGGGGGAATCCGTCTCCGGACAGATGCAGTTCGGAAAGAACTTGTGGACGAACCGACATACAGTGCGGCTGAAACTGAGCGCGTGTACGATGCATTCGTTAAGCGCGCGAAGAATACACTCAAAGGTGGCGACTCTGTTATCCTTGATGCCACGTTTCGCAAACAATCACAACGGGAGAGAGTCCATCGAGTCGCTGCCGATGAATCGGTTCAATTCACCCTCATCCATGTCGTCTGTGACGATGACATTGTCGAACAGCGCATCCGAATCCGCGATGATATCAGCGATGCGGATGTCGATGTCTTCCGCCAGCTTAAATCCGAGTTCGAACCGATTGAACTGGACCATGAGCGGATAGACAACTCGGGAACACGGGAAGAGACTGCAGAACAAGTCTCACGTCTCTTTTGATACAACGGCCACCCTCCCATTTGTTTTGATTCATCAGCTGTTTTCCCATTTGAGTCGATGCCGTTTCGAAAAACCGATAACAGGTTCCAAGACTCCTGTCACGGTTGGCCGCTTCTAATACCAAGAACCGCTCTGGCCGCTGTTTGTACGTCTTCTGTGTGTTCGTCCGGACAATACACTCCCAGTCGCCAGCGGCTTCGTTCGGCTGCACGGATGCCAGAGACAAGTTCTGACGCATCTTCCAGTCGCTGTGTCACCCCATTTACCACGACATTTGTTGCGGCTTCTTTTAGCCGTGGCCTGCTTGGGATATCCACGATTACGGCAGACGGCTCCACGCCGGCTTTATTGGCTATTTCGCGCTCTGCAGCACGTTCGTCTTCGTACCCAACATCCACTATCCCAGGTGGAACGGCCGATAACGGTTCCCAAAGCGCACGTTTGTACAGCTGCCGGTACTCGATTCGCCGGCCAAGTTCGGGAACGTGTGTCCCCAATTCGACCAGCAAGTCGTGGTCTGCCATTCGCTGGAATTCTTCAACTGTGGTATCGGTCCGGTCGAGGTACCGTTCACTTGCTCGCTCCATCATTGCTCCCGCAACCCGTGAGACGTGATGTCGGTAGACGACAGCGTTCATCAACGAGCGAGCGAGGAGTAAGGATTCAGCCGTTGCCACGTTCCCTTCAGCAAGCTTCAACTCGCCATTTTCGATACGAAGTTCCTGCGCCAGTCTGCCATGGTCAATCGTCCCGTAGGGAACGCCAGTATGGTGGGCATCGCGGACTAAGTAATCCATTCGGTCGACATCGAGTTCGCCCGAGATGAGCGAACCGAGCCCGGATTCACCCGCAACAAGCGCCGACACCCGCTGTGGGTCCAATCCATGCGCTTCGAGGACTTGACAGACTTCCCGCTCGCTGTCGGTCAATAACCAATCCAGTTCGTCGTGGTCACGACCTGTCCGACGATAAATGAGGTTCTCAGTCTGATGGCCGTACGGTCCATGGCCGATATCGTGTACCAACGCCGCGGCACGAACATGGTCAGCGCGGTCATCGTCGATACCTAACTGGTCGAGTGCCGTCGATGCTAACTGATAGACACCGAGACTGTGTTCCAGCCGGGTGTGATTGGCAGATGGAAAGACGAGACGGACAGTCGAAAGCTGTTTAATGTGGCGAAGGCGCTGGAGCGCTGGCGTGTCGAGCAACTCTGTTGCGAGGGTATCGAGCGTAATATAATCGTGGACACTATCCTTGATTGTGTTCATACTCTGAGAGATACCGAACGTATGGCTGTGTGGATACTAAGACTACCGGACGACAGCAAAGGCCCAAAATCACCGGGTTGACGCAGAATGGCTCACGTGAGCGATTAGGTTACTTGACTACACTCCCATCATGTGAGCGATTAGGAGACTCCAGTGTACTTTCAGTGATAGTTACTGTCTCCCCTAACGCAGGTGCAGAGGCAGAAAATCCGTCTTCACGGAGCGACGCGGCGAACCCCTCGCAATCGTCGCCGTGATTGACCACAACTGGTGTCTCTCGATACGACTCAAGGAACGAGCGAAGACCGTCTCTGTCGGCATGAGCCGAAAAGTCGTACTGTTCGACCTGTGCGCTGACAGGGAGAACGCGACCGTCAAACTCCGCCCTGCCCGTATCCACTAGTTCACGGCCGGGCGTTCCCGCAACCTGATAGCCCGTCAGGGTAATTTTGTTCGTCGGATGCTGACGAATCTGTGGGATATACGAAACAACAGGGCCACCGCTCAACATGCCGGCAGTGGTGAGGATGACCGTATTTTGACTTGCGATTCGTTCCCGCTGGCCGTTTTTGCCGGTGACGAATCGTGCGTTTGCTTTCGCGCGTTTGAGCGCCTCCGCGTCACGAACGAACGCTGGATACTGTCGGAGCAGCTCCGTCACCTGTTTGCCCATTCCGTCCAGGTAACAATCGATATCGTGGGCTTCACAGACAAGAAGTAACTCCTGCGTTCGTCCGATGGCAAACACTGGAACGATGACGGTTCCACCCTGCCAGATGGTCGTGCGGACGCTTTCGACGAATTCTCGCTCTAGCGTTTTCCGGTCGCTATGCGTCGTGTCTGCATACGTACTTTCCGTAATGATAGCATCAACATCAGGGCGGTCTTGTGACGCGGAAACGAGCCGTTGGTTAGCAGTGTGAAAATCGCCGGTATACAGCAATCGTGTGTCACCGTCGTCGACGAGCACGTGCGCACTGCCGGGGATATGCCCTGCTGGCAAGAGCGTTACCGTATGGCCTGCCGCCTCGAACGGTTCATAATACCCATGCTCAACCGACACCTGCGTGAGTCGTTGCAGGTCAGTTTCCATAAATGGACACTGCGGAGTATTTCCGTGAAGTCGCAACGTATCCTTGGCTAGCAGCATCGCCAACTCCCGCGTCGGGGGTGTCCAGTGGACCTCGGGACGGTTGCTCCCCGAGAGCAGCGACGGAACAGCTCCTGCATGGTCCAAGTGCCCGTGACTGACGACAACCGCATCGACAGCCGGTTCACGCAGCGGATACTGCATCGGCTTGGCTGTCAACAGCCCGTAATCGAGTAGCAACGAGTCGTTGACCAGAATCGCACTTCTGCCGACTTCGCGGGCACTTCCCAGAAATTCGACGTTCATCTCTTCTGTATGTCAGAATTCATGCGCCCAACCCATAACACCGTTGTGAAAGAACATCTTATCACCAGTATGCAAGAGACACGTGAACGGATTCTCGACGAGTTGAACGCCGGTCCCCGGAGTGGTCCCGAACTCGCTTCAGCACTCGATATCTCCCGAGCGGCCGTCTGGAAACATATCGAGGCGCTCCGTGACGCTGGCTTTTCGATTAAGAGTTCGGAGACTGGGTACGAAATAACGGCCGTCCCCGAGTTCGGAGCCCATGCAATCGAATTTGGACTTTCGGCCCCATATCGGATTCAGTACCACGAATCAGTTGAAAGTACGAATGCAACCGCACGGGAGCTTGCCAGAGCAGGTCAGCGTGATATTGTCGTTGTTGCCGACGAACAAACTGGTGGCCGTGGGCGACTTGACCGAGAGTGGCGTTCACCCTCGGGTGGCATCTGGGCTTCGATTTTGTTCGAGCCGGATATCCCCGTCGCTCACTCCCCAGTGTTTACGCTTGCGGCGGCGGTCGCAACTGCGCGGGCCGCTCGTTCGGTTGGCGTTGACGCGACCATCAAGTGGCCGAATGACGTACTCGTTGGCGAGCAGAAACTGGCCGGTATCCTGAGTGAAATGGAAGGTGAAGCCGACCGATTATCGTGGCTTGTCATCGGTATCGGCCTCAATGCAAACCTTGACAGCGCAGACCTTCCAGAGCATGCGACCAGCATTCAATCGGAAGTTGGGAGTTGTGACAGGGCACTGCTCACACGAACGCTTCTTGAGGAATTCCACGCACTCAGGACCGACCCGGATAAAATTCTTCCCGCATGGCGGGAGCTCTCGGCTACGCTCGGTACTGCCGTCTGCGTTGAAACCCCCTCTGAAACCGTTCGTGGGACGGCAGTTGATGTGACATATCCCGGTCAGCTTGTCATAGAAACACAGGATGGAACGGAAGTTGTCTCCACGGGTGACTGTGAACATCTGCGACCTGACTCCGAAAGGAAGTAAAAAATGACAGACTACTCGTTGACACGAATCGTCAACACGGGAACTGGCGACGAGCGAACCACTCGTTCTGCAACACTGCCGAGCAAGAGTCGGTCAACCCCCGAGCGCCCGCTTGTCCCCATAACAACCACGTCAATAGACTCCTCCGTAGCGTAATTGACAATTTCCTTTGCTGGTGAGCCGTCCACCATCGAGGTTTTGAGTTCAACGTCGTTAGCAACCGTTTCAATCTGCTCCATGGCGTGCTCTCCTTCTCGCTTGAGTGCCTGATTAATCCCTTCCCAGGAGGAATCAATCGGCAAGTCGGAAAGAGACGCGGTGTTGACGACGTAGAGTGCATGGAGGGTCGCATCGTGTTGTTCTGCGAGCGATACTGCATGGTTAATTACGTCATCCATCCCCGCCGACCCATCAGTGGGTAACAGTATTTTGTCGTACATACATGACCGTACCGTACCAACCCACTTAATAATACGCTGTCAGCTTTGGGCTGTTGAAGTGCACCAATACCATTAGGGGAGAATGACTTCCGACACATCCGCGACAGATGCCCGCCGGACGACAGCACGGACTGGGTCCTGTACCCCTGCAAGGTTATCTGAATCACCATTGAGAACAAGCAGTCGTGCTTCTTTCCCTTCCGAAATGACTCCGCAGTCTAATCCAGCGATGTCTGCTCCGTTGAGCGTTGCCATCCGCAACACGTCACGAGCAGAGACGTCCGAAACGAGTTCTGTAAACGCCATTTCCCTGAACATCGACGGGCTATTCATCATGACGTTATCTGTCCCAAGGGCGACGGTCGTTCGGTCAAGTAACTCTCGCACATCTGGAAGGCCAACGTTCGTGGCGGCATTCGAGCGTGGACAGACAACCACTGGTGTTTCGCTATCTTCAACGCGTTCAAGATGGAGAGATTCGGCATGGACCATATGGACGAGAAAATCCGGGTCAAGGTCGAGAGCCGGATTGATATCGCTACTGTCTACCTCTCCCGCGTGAATACCGAATAGTTTTCCAGCACGTGCCGTTGCGTTGCGTTCGCGTGAGAACTCCCCATCGTTTGCACCGCTTGCGCCAAATCCGTGGGCCAGTTCCATTGCATCTATCGTTTCGCGTCCAAGGATGACACCTTCGGTGTTGAACCCATCAAGAACCTCAGTGATGGCTTTTACACCATCAACGCCGCCTTCTCTGAACTCGATAAATGCCCCAGTGCCAGCCGCTTCCATCAGCGATACTGACCGTTCCATTGCGTCAATCAACTCTTCACGGGTAGCTTCCGCCAGTAGTTGATGTTTCAGCCCATCAGGCGGCGCAACCAACTCTTCGAGAGATAACCCTTCGCCTGCTTCTTTTGCTATCGAGTCACCGATGTGGGTGTGGGCGTTGACAAATGCTGGGAGAATAATATCATTTGTCCGCGCGGGGGCTTCTTCGATCGCATCAATTGTTCCATCCTCGATGACGACTCGACCTTCGATGGGTTCGAACGTCGGCCCGTGGAGGATGGTTCCCTCAAGCAGCATATACGGCCGTACTGCTGGTGGCTCCTTCAACGCTCCGAACTGACCTTAAGTAGCTATACCAGCCACCGCAAGCTAGGATTGATTCGCGACTTCCTATACTTTGGTTGTCAGTCTTCTGTGATTCAGTCTCATAGATTCCACCAACAATCACCATCGTTTTACGGGCCAGCGTACAACTGTACTGGATATGGAGAATAGTACGGAAGACAAATCTTACTACGTTATCAGTGACCTCCACATGGGAGGTGATGAGCAACTTGAGGAAGTTGAGTTTCTTGACGAGTTGCTCGCCTTTTTGCAGCGGTTGGAAGAGACCGATGAAAATGCTGAGCTTGTGCTTAACGGTGATGTCTTCGGACTCTGGGAGTTTACGACCATCGAGGGAACAGAGAAGTTAGACGCCATTGAGGAGATGTATGACGACCTGTTCGAACAGTTCCGGAAAACAGGTGAGAACATAGATATCACGATTCTCCCTGGGAATCATGACCATGAACTTGCTGCATATGATGAATACGTTGACCGGTTTGCGGAGTATAATATCACCTTAACTCAGGATAAGGATATCACCCGAGAAATAGGCGGCCAGCAAGTTCACTTCGAACATGGTCACCAGCGGGATGCGAACAATCGAATTGAGGACTGGGGCAACCCACACGCAACGCCACTTGGATACTACTACAATACGTTGGTGACGAGTCGCGCGGGACAAAAATCGGACCGTGGCCGATATAACTGGTTAAAGGACGTGCAGGCGGTAACCCCGACCGAACGAATGCCTGTCTGGTTATTTTCGAAGTATTTCTACCGAGAGATGAACCCCCTGATTCGGTACTCGCTTGTTCCGTTCCTGTTGCTGTTCAACATCAGCATCATCTTCGCAATAATTGCGGGGTTGGATGTTGCCGGTTTCTGGTCTGCTCCAACTGTTCTTACCGCTGAGTTTTTCAGCCAATTTGGGCGAACTGGGA
>LKNH01000123.1 GCA_001564135.1 Halobacteriaceae archaeon Tc-Br11_E2g27
AAAAGTAAATCGTCGCGACGAGCTGGTCGCCGGTCTGCCAGGCGGCGATGACCCCACCAAGAACAATAACCGCCACCATCGCGGAGGCGACTATGTCAGTTCCTTCGTAGTTCACGTCTTATTTGGGGATTCTCACCGGAGCGTCCTAACTCTTTACGTTTTTGCAGGTCGTCAGAAAACGAACCGTTCAAGCAACTAGCGGCCAACTGTCTGATGATGACGAAGTCGCTTCGCGAGATTGACAGGGAGACCGTCGAGAAGCGACTGGATACACTCATTTATGACAACCGGGTAACCATCGCGATTACGTTCCCCCTTGTCGGGATTGTACTGCTGCTAAGCGGCCAGCAGGGCTGGATTCCCGAGTGGCTGGCGTTTAACCCGTATCTGATGGTCATCGCTGTCACTATCATGGCGCTCCCGTTGATTGGTGGACTCTTTCCGCTCACAGACCGACGGCTGCTGGTCGGACTCGGCATTCTCGTCCTGTTTACGTGGGCCATCGAAATTACCGGCGTCCAGACAGGCTATCCCTACGGCGAGTTCCAGTACGAACGAGAACTCGGTCCGATGCTGTTTGGACTTGTTCCGTTTTTCCTCCCGGTCTTTTATTTTCCAATCTTGCTCAACAGCTATCTGTTTACGCTGTTGATGCTCGGCCCCGATTCGTCCTTCCCTGCCCGGTATCTGACGACGCTCGCACTCGTTATCACGATGGACCTCATTCTTGACCCGGGCGCAGTTTCGCTTGAGTTCTGGGGCTGGTTCGACGGAGGGCTCTATTATGATGTTCCCGTCCAGAACTACCTTGGCTGGCTTCTCTCTGGCTCTGTTGCCGTCTTTTTGCTCACTATCTCGCTGGACCACGAGGCGGTGTTCGACCGACTCAGAGAGTGTGAGTATTTCCTCGATGACCTGATTAGCTTCGGTATTTTCTGGGGACTCGTCAACGCGTACTTTCTGAATACGATTCCATTTCTGCTTGCAGTGGTCTTACTTGCCGCGCTGTTTCGGGTTGAGTGGTTCGATTTCGCCGGTCTCGGTGCGAAGGCAACGGGCGGCGCCCTCGGAAAATAACCTCGACAGTCATTCGATCTACCCCTTAGTTGTGCAACTGTCGAAGTAACTTTCGACGCATTTTATGTATTTCCTCGTCGATTTCCGGGTATGAGTCGAGAGGTTCGAGAGGAACTCGCAGAGAAGATTGCCGGTGAGGTCACTCTCAGTGACGAACCGGGTGCGACCCTGAAAAAGTGGCGAACGGATTTCGAGGTTGCACAGACCGACCTCGCAGAAGCATTGGACGTCTCCCCATCGGTCGTCTCGGATTACGAGAGCGGTCGACGAGATAACCCTGGTATTCAGGTTGTCTCCCGGATGGTTCAGACGCTCCTCGATGTCGACAGACAGCGTGGGGGCGAGCATATTCGTCGGTATTCACGCGTGCTCTCTGCGGGTTTCGACAGCTCAGTTGTACTTGACCTTCGTGAGTACGCAGCAAACATCCCACTAGATAGATATTACCGCGAGATAGATGCGACTGAAATTGCCGGTGGGGACCGCGATACCATTGCTGGACACACTATCATCAACAGTATTGAGGCGATCAGACGCCTTTCGAGCGACGAGTTTTACACCCTCTATGGGGAGAGTACGAACCGTGCGCTCGTCTTTACGAACGTCACTCGTGGAGAGTCACCTCTAGTAGCACTTCGCGTCGTCAAACCGACACCGCATGCCGTTGTGCTTCACGGACTCGAACCGGATGACGTCTGGGAGTATGCCCCTGACCTCGCGCGCATTGACGGCTTTTCGCTCGCTGTTACGGATATCGAACTTGACGAACTGCTTGAGCGACATCAGGGACTTCCCTGAAAAAACGACCTGTCTTATTCGACGTAGCGATACTGCCGCTCGCCCATTCGTCCCCAGCCGTCGAAGACAAACTCTTCGTGTGGGGTGGTCATCGGTTCGACATCTGTCGTTTCGTCGTGGTTGTGGACGTCGTGGATATCCTCGTACTCCTGGAAGCTGATATCGTGTCGGTCCTCGATTTGCTCGAAGATGGTCATCGCTTCGAGTTCGTCCTGCCAGCCTGACTGAATCGTTTCTGCGTGGATTTCAGCCTGTGCACCACTGCCGTAGGAGGCCACGAGCAACTGTTTACCAGTCACATCGCGCCCGGCGTCGAGCGCATCAAACAGCCCCGACACACGGGCCAGGTGGACTGAGCCGGTGTACCAGTTTCCGACCTGACTGGAGATATCGACGGTCGGCTCGACGGCTCGCTCGTACCACTCGCGGTACTGGTCAGTCTCCTGGAGTTTCTTGGTGTATTCGGTGATTGCGTCGAGGAACTCCTCGGACGTGTCGAACTCGTCGCTCCGTGGCTGCGGTCCAATCTCCTCGGCGAGAGCCTCCTCGATATCGGTGCCGCGCACACAGTGTCGGTAGCCAAGCGGTGCGGCTTTGCGTACCATGCCAGGGAACGGGGTGTGGAACGGGACATATGCGAAATTCTCGGGATGGACGTCGCCACCGTTGCGGACGAAATCTTGCATTGCCTCGCGCATGCGGGCAAGATAGACCTGCATCGAGCGCTTTCCGTCGACGCTTGGGAACTGCTGATTTGGTTTGAGGAAATCAGTCTCGTCCGCGCTGCCAAATCCTTGCTCAGGCTCGAAGGTCACAATATCGGGGTTTTCGTCAATAAGCATCGCAACAGCACCGGCACCCTGTGTTGCCTCGCCGGGGTCATCACGGGCGTACAGTGCCGTATCCGTTGCAATAACGAGCGCTTTCCGGCCCTGATTTCTACCGGCACGAATCCAGTTGAACGCATCATCGAGCGCTTGGGTTCCGGCAACACACGCAAACTTTCGCTCCCCTTTGTTGGCGTGCAGGAAATCCCCGTCAAAGACCTGTTCGAGACAGCCAGCGACATACGTCGATACCGGCTTGGAATTGTCGAACGCGCTCTCGGTCGCCACGTCGATACGGCCGATATCTTCCGGCTCCAACCCCTTCCGTTTCATCAGTCGGTGGGAGGCGTTTGCGGCCATCGTCACGATATCCTCGTAGGTATCCGGCAGCGACGATGCATCGAGGCCAAGGCCTTTGGTGTACTTTCCGGGGTCTTCGCCCTGTGCTGGCGCGAACGTCTCCGCGAGGTCGAGTTTGAGCTTTCCTGTCTCTATCTCGATTGCGTCAATTCCTACTTCTGTCATGGCTGATACTCCTGCAACGATGTATAAGTCTTTGTCGACTCTAATTACGTCGATTGTCGAAGAACGTTCTGTGGGGACTGTCAGCTACCGACCAACCGCACAGACTTATTACCCCGGGGATACCGAGATTCATTTGTGTCTACGGAGAGCGAACCAACTGTACTCGTTGTCGACGATGAACCGGAAGTAGCCGATGTGTATTCGCTCCGGTTACAAAACGAGTACGAGACGCGCGTCGCCTACGGGGGGCAGGAAGCGCTCGATGTGATTGATATTGATGTCGATGTTGTCTTGCTTGACCGCCGTATGCCGGATATCTCCGGGGATGATGTCCTTGAGCAGATTCGCGAGAAAGGATATGACTGTCGGATTATCATGCTGACGGCGGTCGACCCCGGACTCGATATTGTTGACATGCCCTTTGATGATTATCTCTGTAAACCCGTCGAAAAAGCCGATCTCGTCGCGGCTATCGACCAGCAACTGACCATCAAAGAGTACGACGAACAACTTTCGGAGTATCTTGAGACGACGTCGAAACTCACGCTCCTTGAGTCCGAGCTCAGTGAGGAAGAGCAGGCAGAAAGCGACGAACTCGAACGACTCCAATCGCGCGCTGGGGAACTCAAAGAGGAAATTGATGCTGTCCTTGACGAGTTTGATGATATCGAGAGCGCGTTCAAACAGATTAGCCGGTCGCCCGGATAAACAGCTCTAGAGCAGTTAGTCGTCGGCCGGTGTCTCGTTTGCCCGAACGCCAACTTCCGTCGCTGATACCTCCGTTTCGCCGAAATATCGCTCCCAGAGCAACAGCGTCGGTGGAAGGACGATGACCGCTCCGAGATACGAGTAAATAACGCTGATTGACATCAGGATACCGAACTCGGCAAGCATCGGCGTGACAGACAGGACCAGCGCACCAACACCACCAGCGGTCGTAATCATACTGCCGGTAATCCCGCCGCCAGTCCCCTGGAGGGTGACAATCAGCGACTCGTAGGCATCCAGTCGCTCGTTATACTCGTCGATAAACCGGTGGGTAATATGGACGGAGTAGGCTACCCCAATCCCGATGGTAATCGATAGCACTGTCGCCGTGAGCGCGTTAAACGGGATATCCAGTACCGCCATCGTCGCGGCAAGGAACGCCACGGTCGTCACGATGGGAACGAGATTCGCCACGCCGAGCATGGCCCGCCGCTCAAGCAGATAGTAAATGATGACCAGAAAGACGCCGGTGAGTCCAAGCGCCGCTGCGAGACTCACGATGGCTGATTCAAACAGCAACTCGGTGACTGTCTGGAAGACGATGATATCCCCGGTTGCGGTAGCATCCAGCCAGTTTCGGTCGGCAAGCGTTCGGGCATCAACTGTCACTTCCTCCTGTGTTGCCTCCGCATCGACTGAGTAAATCACTCGCATCGACTGCAGGTCCTCGTCGATATATTCGAGCGCTTCCTCCTCGAACTCCGAGTTCAACAACTCGGTGTAAATCCGCTCTAGGTTCCGGTCAGGAACGCCATTTGCTGAGATATCGTTCGCTTCAAGCAATGCTGCAAACTCCTCATCTTCGGCGGCATACTGGTCCATCACGTCGAGGATGCTTTCGGAATCCGCTTGCCCATCGCTGTCTCTGACAATTTCCGAGGGTGGGTCATCACCCGCACTTTCGACTGATTCGAGGACGTAATTTTCGTAAATTGGTCCCTCTAGATAGACCGTTATCTCGTCATCCTCGCCGGTTTCGAAATTATCGCCGAGGAAGGTTACAATCTCTCTGACTTGATACTCGTCCGGGCCAAACGGTTCGGGCACGATTTCGATATACGCCGGCAACTCCTCGTATGGGAGGAACTCCTCGTCATCGAAGCGGGTATCGACATCGGTGGCAACGTAGCCAGCACCTGCCGTCGACACCAACAGGATAGCGAGCATAATCGCCGGCCCACGGTTTGCTAGCTTTGCACCAAGTGGGAGTATCTTCCCCATTATGGAATCTTTCGAGCCAAGCGGCTGAGTCCCAAACTCAGGGATTCGTGTTCCCTCGCGCAGGTCATCCAGCCAGACCTTCGTCGCTGGCATGAAAATGCCGGAAATAAAGAATGTGAAAATGATACCAAGGGAAGCGACGAATCCGAAATCGAAGATCGGCTCGAGGTCGCTGGTCATGTTTGCTCCGAAGCCGATTGCGGTCGTCCCGGTCACGATAAAGAACGCCACGAGCAACTGGTTGTTCGCCGCGGTCATCCCGTCGAAAATTCCTCTCCCAGCGATGCGTTCTTCTCGATACCTGTTCACCGCGTGAATCCCGAAGTCGATACCGACTGCGAGCAACAGCGGCGGGACGGCGACCATCATCTGGTTGAACGGAATCCGTGCGTGTCCGACGAAGCCGAACGTCCAGATAACGGCCATAAACAGCGCAAACAGCCCTAAAACGAGGTCTATCGGGTCACGGTAGGCAAACAACAGGAAGCCGAGAATCAGCAAAATCACTGCTGGAACCATCAACGCCATCGAATCAATCAGCGCCTGCTCGAACTCTCCCTCGAAAATTGCGCTGCCAAAGGCGATGATATCAGCGTCGGCAGCGTCCGTCGTGTCGGCAATCTGGTCCTGGATTCGCTCGATAGTGAGCTCTTCCTCTTCATCCGGAACCTCGTGTTCAACGATATTTATCGAGGCTGAGGCATACACCGCCTCTTCGTTGAAATCGTCAGAGAGCGATTGCGTGATTGCTGGCTCTTCCTCGACCAATGTCCGTACGGCCTCACGAACCTCCGCCTCGGAGACACTCTCGACGGCACGAATCTGTTCCTCTCGGGTCTCTGCGGTCGGGTCAATCACCTGCACGATGCCGTCAACGGGGGCACTGGTCTCGGCAACTCTGAAATCGGGGTTATCCTCGATTGTCTCTAGCACCCGCAACATATCGAGAATCGCATCACGAGAGAGGACGTTATCCCCGCGATGGATGAGTTGTGTCGATTGGTCATCCTCCGCAAAGGGTTGCTGGAACTCCTCATCAACTGCGTCGAGTGCCTCCTGCTCCGGAGTTCCTTCAGTAAATCCTTCTTCGCCAGGGTCAACCTCGATGAACGGGAGCCCAAACGAAAAGAGAGCGGTCAGGACAAGAAAGACGAGAATAATTGTTTTCGGGCGGCCAGTAATCCAGCTATTGAGGGTATCAAGCGCTGGCTGGTACTGGAGCGGCCCTCGTGACATGGTCGTCAGTTGCCACCGAGTTGTTCACGTACCGAGTCCAACCCAGTTCCGATACGGCCGCGGAAGACGACGAGCACACCGCCGACGGCAACGAACGCACCACCGATAAGCCAGAGCGGTAGGCCGCTTTCAGTTGCCTCAGTGACCGTTATCGGCAATTGATAGGTCCCTGAAAGTTGCGAGTCACCGCGCTCGTCATCATACCGGATATCCAGCGAAAGGGGGTAGTCCTGTGGAGAGACGCCATCGTCGACACCCACATCGAAGATGACGGTTTCGGTCTCACCTGGTTCGATTTCGGTCACGAACGATTCGTCATCGTCGCTGGAAATCGGTTCGTCAGGGAATACTTTTGCTCGAACGTCGGTCACTGGCTCGTCACGGTTGTTCTCCAGTTCGACCTCAATGATGCCTGAATCGCCGGGCGCAAACGACGCATTGACGACATCGACAGCGAAGGAGTCACGGTCTTGCTCGACGTCGACCATGATATCCTGTGTCCCGTCAACACGGATATCACCATCCGACCGGTACCGGGTTTCGAACTCAAGCATCTGCGGCCCAGCCTCCGCTTCTTCGGTTATACCGAGTCTGAAATCAAACTCCGCGGTTTCACCGGGTTCGAGGGTACCGATAGCGTACTCTTCGTTACGCGGAAGGACGTTGGATGGCTCCGATGCAAGTTGGACGACAACATTTTCCGCGGTGTATTCACCATCATTTGTCACCGAGCCCACGACGTTTCCGTCCTCGCCGACTCGCAGCGAGGTTTCGGCATTGTCAATACTAAAGCTCTGTTCAGCAAGCGGTTGGAAGCCGAACTCACGGTCGCGGTCTTCGAGTTCATTGTCGTTTCCATCACGCGCGGTGATGGCTGCTTCCAATGGATACTCCCGTTCGACAGCGTCCTCATCCACCGTTGTCTGATACACGAGGGTCACAGTTTCGCCGGCTTCCCACTCACCGACGTATGCTGCTGAGGAGGGTGAGGCTGGCTCAACATCATCATCGAACCCGTCCAAGTTGACA
>LKNH01000124.1 GCA_001564135.1 Halobacteriaceae archaeon Tc-Br11_E2g27
CTCACACCTTGCTGTTGATGCGCTCGGGGCTGATTCGGTATATGGTTTGGTGCTTCCAAGCAGCGTCAACCGCGAGCGAAACATGAGCGATGCTGAGCGGGTAGCCGATGAACTGCTTGGTATCGAGTACGACGTCATCGAAATCGACACCCTCGTTGATGCGTTCCTTGAAGCTGACCCACATCTTTCAGCCGAGGAGAAAGATACTGAGGAGTTACAGATGGTGGTCGGCAACGCACGGGCTCGTATCCGTGCTGTCCTTTCCTATCTGGAGGCGAATCGTCGTAACGGACTGGTTCTCGGCACTGGAAACCGAAGCGAAGCTGCCGTTGGGTACTTCACAAAATACGGTGATGGGGCTGTTGACTGTCATCCGATAGCCAACCTGTACAAACAGCAGGTCCGACAGCTTGCACGGCATGTGGGAGTTCCTGAGGAGCTTGCAGCAAAGACCCCGAGTGCAGAGCTGTGGGAAGCCCAGACAGACGAATCAGAGCTTGGTATCGAATATGATACCCTAGATTCGATTCTTGCGCTTCATATCGACGGACCGCTCTCTGTCAGTGCTACAGCCGTCGAGATTGGCGTCGAAGAGCAGGTTGTCGAAAAGATTCGAGCGCTATATGATGCAAGTGCTCACAAGCGACACGCACCACCAGGTCCGCAAGTGTGAGCGCTGAACGGTCAAAACGACCGTATACCGGTCGACGGAACAATTGATAGTTCTCACGCAGGACGGGTGGTGACTAATCTATCACAACTTCCGTCGACCGGTATAGCAACTCATCAAGTAACTCATTTCGACACTTTCTACTCACCAGCATTGGTCCAGGCACACCAGACGATTCCAGTGCAGCGGCTCATCGCTCGCTGAGCCCAATAAAAAGGGCGCGTACTCAGATGCGACCGACGTTCTCGACCGAGACGCTTTCGACTTCGTCGAGTTCGGAGAACGCTTCCTCGACCGCTTCCGTTCCACCCGCCTCATCCGGGACGAGCACCGTCGGGAGGAGAGCAACGAGGCCGAATGCGACCTCTTCACGCTCGAATCCGTTAATTTTGGCACCCTCCGGAAGGGATTGTTCGAGCTTTTCCTGAAGCTCATCCAGGTCGATTTCAGGGCTGTTCGGCATGACTTTGATTGCGGCTGCGACTTTTCCCATAGTTATGGTCCTGTAAACCCACAGTCTGGGCACTGATAGAGGTTGCTCTGTTTACGACACTTCGCACAGCGGTGTACATCATGGTTGCATTCCGGGCACGCGAATGATGCCGCGTTCGTGCCAGCAATGTGAATGCCACACGAGATGCACTGACGGTCTCTTGCCGCCTTGCTCTGGCTCATATAGCCCTCTTTCGTGCCGGTCGTTTTAACCTTTGTCAACTCACTTTTGGGCTTCATCCTGTTCCCCGAAGTTCGGCCCTTCTACCCCTTCACCCGTTGGCTCGTCGCCATCCCAACTGTAAAATCCTTCACCAGCCGCTTGACCGGTATATCCTGCCTCCACAAGCGCATCAAGTAATGGCGGTGGTTCGTATCGGTCGCTGATTGTCTCCACAAGGTGTTCAAATTCCGCTTGTCGTGTTTCTAGCCCGACTCTGTCAGCCTGTTCAAGCGGACCTCTTGGGTGGTTATATCTCTCTTTGAGAAGTGTGTCCACGGCGGTAACACTCGCAACTCCATCGGCGACCAACCACATTGCTTCGACCTCGATAGCGAGTGTCAGACGAGTTGATGCTAATCCCGGCACGTCTCGCACATAGATGGCGGTCGCTCCGAGCGTTTCGACAAATTGTTCGATGGTAGCGATGGCCTGGTCGGTTGCGTGTTCGGTAACGACAACCTCTACCAGCGGTTCTGGTCCGTTCGTCACAAACTGCATCCCAAGCCCTCTCTCTGGATGTCGCATTCCTGCTGATGCGGCCGTTATCGATTGGTCCGGATTGCTCGACAACATAACGACATCGTCTTCGACGTGCTGTTCGATAGCCGCAAACTGTCGCTGTAATGTTCCGACATCATTCGTCGCTGTCTCGATAACAATGTCGCTACCTGCAACGGCGGCTTCGAGCCCAGTCGTACCCTCAATTTTTGGGTCGATACTGTCTCCTGAGGCCTCAGATAAACTGTTGTTTCCCAGTTGCTGTTCGATATGGTCGACGGCATCCATCACACCCGTCGCATCGTCTGCCCACAACCGAACGGAACACCCACTAGCCGCACAGGTCTGGGCAATTGCTTTCCCTCCCTCCCCGACGCCCAGTACAGTAATATCCATACGCGTTCACACGGTGGTCAGTAAGTAATGATTTATGGGTAGTTCTCATTTCCCGGACAATCTCAACGAATGAAACGAGCGGTTCTACCAGTCGACGGAACAATTGATAGTTTTCACGTAGGTGGCTGGTGAAGCATCTATCACAGCTCCCGTCGACCGGTATAGTTGTCAGCACACTCTCAATCGGCTGCTGTCTCCGTTTCGGTGCCTATCTCTGTGGTACTCAACTGCCCCGAGAGGGCAATAAATCCGAAGCCAACCTTTGCGACGACATCCAGATACGAGAGCACGAGCGCAGCGGTTTCGACATTCATCAACCCAAGTCCGAACGGCGAGACTATCCAGATAGCGGGATATACGAGCCACAGTATGACCAAAAACGCCCGGAGTTTCCAGAAGAGAGCAACCGTTCTCCCGTCTTTCGTTCGAACAGCTCGGTCGAACTCTGTGTAGGCATAGTAGATAACGCCGACAAATGCTACACTCCCTGCTGCAAACAGCAGCCACTTCATCGGCCCAACAACGTACGCTCCAGCGAATCCGAATAGAATTGTGAGCGCCATTAACACCAGCGACCGATTGATTGCACCGAGCGTCGCTCCGGCAAGCAATCCAAGATAGAGGACGTGCAGCGGAGTGGTGAGCAACCAATCGACATAGCGCATCGAGAACAGCGGCTCGCCAGCCTGTGTATCGAGCACCCCTACCTCCAAGGCTAACAGTATGTACGCACCGACTGCAATAGCCGGGACAGCAACGAGAATCGAGTATCGCCGCCAGTTCCGACGGGGAACGAGACGGAACCCATACGCGAGCGCAACAGTGCCAATTGCCATGGCAATCGCGCCGAGCCAGAACCAGGTAACCAGCATCGACATTACTGCTCACCTCCGGTTACCTGAATCGTCTTCTCAATTGCATGAGAATCCCCATTGACCGTAAACTGTTCCAGCAACTCAACCAACGCGACGGCGCTATCGTTGAGGTCTCCCGCAGCATCTGCGACCGAGTCTATTGATTCCGTTTGCTCCGCTGCAGCATCCGCAACTCGTTCGGTCTCTGATTCGGTCTCCTGACTCAGGTCGTTTAGCTCGTCTATAACCATCATGACATCCTGTGCAGTTCGAGCCTGTTCACCGGTCGCTGTATCGATTTCTTGCATGCCACCATCAACCTCCTCTGCGAGTTTGAGAATCTGTTCGAGCGAATCAATTGCGTCTTCGACGGTCTCGGTCCCAGACGAGACGCGGTCGCTTGTGGATTCCATCGTCTTGACAGTCTCGCTGGCCTGGTTCTGGATGCGCTCGATGCGGCTTTCGATATCGGCAGCTGCATCCCGCGTCTCCTCAGCCAGATTTTTAATTTCGTCGGCAACAACCGCAAATCCGTCGCCGCTGGCATCCGCGCGTGCCGCCTCGATACTTGCGTTCAGCGCCAGCATGTTGGTCTGGTCGACGATTTCGGTGATGAGGTCGACGATATTCCCGATGGCTTGCAAGTCTTCTGCAAGCGTCGTGATTTCTTCAACAGTGTCGTCGGTCTCTGATTCGATTGCCTTCATCTCTGCAATGGCTTTTTCCGCAGCTTTGCGACCTGTTTCACCTGCTTCGCTGGCCTGTGTCGAAGTCTCTGCAACTTCCTCCGCCGAGGAAGCAACTTCCTCTGCGGTTGCAGACAGCGACTGCATCTGCGCTGCGGCCTGTTCTAGTTGTTCTCGTTGCGTTGTTGCATCCGCCCGTATCTCCGCTGTCGATTTGCGGACAGACTCACTCGCACTCCTAACCGCTCTAGCGTTCGATTCGGCGGCCTCACTCGCCTGTTTCACGTCGGCTGTGAACGATTTCGTCATCGCAATCGTCTCTTCGAGTGCATCCAAGGTTGTGTTAATCTCTTCACCAATCGCCTGCATCGACTGATTCGAACTGTCAGGTGAAACCCGTCCAGTGAAATCACCACGTGCTGCTGCTGAAAGCACTGAACGGTACTCTTCGGCTTTCCGTTGCAGTTCTTCGTTTACCTCGGCTGTTGCTTCTTGCTCTTTGATTGCCTCTTGGCGAGCCTGTTGGGCTTCCTGGCTCGCGGCCTCGGCTTCTTCCCTGGCTTTCTCGGCCGTTGTTATCTGCTCCCGGAGCGAGGTTCGCATCCGGTCAAATGAGGAATAGAGCGCCCCAATCTCGTCCGTTCGTGAGCTTTCCAGATCGACCTCCAAATCCCCTGCTGCCATCTCCTCGGCGCGCCCTGAGAGCCGTCTCAGTGACGTTATGGTATTTGCACCAACCGTTACACCGACCAGACCAAGATTGATGACCGCCAGAAAGAGCAGCCCAATAAGATTGGAGTTTATCTGGTCGCTCAACGCAAACGCTGTCGCCGAATCGGTCGTCGAAACAACACGCCAGTCCATCTGCTCTAAGCCAGCGACAGTTACCAGCGTCTCGTCCGAATCATCGAGAAGGGTTGCCGTTCCATCATAGGATTCTCTGAGCTCTCCGATGGATGAGGATGAGCCAACCAACGATTGATTTGGATGTGCGAGATATTCCCCATCCGTGTTGGTGATTGCGGTCTCCGTTTCCTCGCGTGACAGTGTACTCTGGTTCACCTGGGCTTGCAGGTCTGCCGTGTACATGACCGCATGCTCACCGTCGGCATCTACTGGCGAGATAGCTGCAATGACTTGCTGGTCAGAGTCCCCGATATTGACAGGCTCAGTGATGAGGGTCTCATGTTCGTCTGTTTCCGTCATCATCTCCGCAAATCCGGCAATTTCAATCTCTTCGTTGGTTCCGATTGACTCATCTGAACTAGCCGCGATGGTCCCCGTCTCGGTATCGATATAATGAGCTCCAACAACATTCTCAGGGAGCTGGTCACGTTCTGCGAGGCTGGTGAGGCGGTCCTGAATAGCCCCTATCTCGCCATTCACCATCACTTCGGTTGTTGCGGTTGCACTGACTGACCGGTCAACCTGTAGCAGCCAGGAATCAAGCGCAGCAGCTTCGGACTGCGTCGCGCTTGTGAGTTCTTGTTCGACATCCTCTTCGAGCGTTGCGGACGCTTGCATACTAATCACGAGCCCGAATACAACCATCACAACGATGGCAAATGCCAGGGCCATTCCCAGCCGTGCCGCGTAACTTCGTTCGATAATACCTGGAAGGAGCGAACGGTTTCTGTCAGTCATAAATAAACGCTCCACTCTCTCCTTCTAAGTAACTCTACCTACTAGTGTAGGTATAATGCGTGAGTGGGGCCTAACTAAATAGGGGTGTTACCATCAAATCACGATTCATGATTTAACAACTCGGCGTCTGCTTCGTACTCCTCGCTTACGTTTCGGCCGGGCTCGTATGCGTCCTCAAATAGAATGTCCACTGGCGCGGCTTGTCCAGTCATGACCTCTACCGCTTCTTTCGTGTTAGTCCACGTCGTTTCGGGCGATGTTGCTCCTTCGGGGGTATAGGAAAGCGTCGTTTCGAGGTCTGCCTCCTGTGGATTTGGATAATCGTTTTCGACTTCCACCTGAACGACAATATCGTCCGGATACGTTCCCTCGGTGATACCGCTATTGTGTATAATCTGGACGTGAGTCACGAGAAAGTGCGGTTCCGCCCCACCGCACCCAGCAAGGGCAACAGTGGTCCCCGAACCTAATGCGGCAAGATACTGTCTTCGAGACGGTGTCTGCATCTACGCACATATTTGGGTTTCAACTGCTTCAACGTTCCGAGAGCGGTGGTGTGAAAGTGCATATCGTGCTTTCACTCTGCTGACTCGGTTTGTTCACCCTCACTGGTTGTGACGAGCGGCAGCGCGTTCTGCCGGACGAACAACAGATAATAGGGTGCTGTGATGACATAGAAAGGTGGAAACGCACTGATTACAGCCCAGAACAGGGGATTCCCAGTAAACGTCGTTTTCCCCCGTAGCTCCCAGGCATCCAGATAGACGGACACTGGGAGGACGACAAACGTCCCAATTCCCCAGAGGACAAAAAAGAAAAACGACTCGACAAGCGTTCCTAGTCCGAAGAAACTAAACAGCGCGATACTGATGCTGGGAACCAGTCCGGCCCAGGCACCGTAGACTGCATACTCAGTGCCCTGTGTATGCCCCTCTGGCAGGAGTGGAACGTACTGGTCGTCATTAAGCTGGAGTAAGATTCTCGCACCGATGAGCTCCTCGGGATTATCCGGTGAAACCTCCGCTAGCGCTGCCAACTGGCGAAACTCCTCGCCAGGTCCGGTCGCCGGCCAGGGAAGATAGGTTGTTATCTCGCTTTCTTCTGATTCCGAGAGTATCAGACGTATCTTCAGCGCCTCAAGCGTCTCTATTTTTTGCGGAAACGAACTTGGCACGGCATCCTTTGAGACCGTTTTAATTGCGCGAATCTCACCTCGGGCCTGTCCTCCACCAAACTCGCCGAGCGGAAACCGGACCTTTTCCCTCTCTCCATCTGCGTTCGAATCCTGCTCCGGAGAGCGGTTTCCCTTCTTTTCGGACACAACTGGCGATAATACGGGGGTTGGGTTAACACCTTGGCTTTTTCCATCCACAGTATTTTAGGAGTGGGATGATTTTGACCGGTAATGGCAGTCAGACCGCCGACCAACGATAACGACGAACCCGATAGTATCGAGTTCGGAATTGCCGCTGTAGACGAGCGGCTCTCCCGCTGGGAGGTATCGTTCCCGATTACAACGGCTGCATTTATTGATGCTTACGGGGATGAGAAAATTCCCGTCACCCCTGGCGGAAAAGCTGTTCCGTTTCGAACAGTGTTGGAACAATGTGAGACCGACAAGTTCGAAACTCGGCAAGAGCTGTTGAATACCCTTCATCCAATTCTTGAAGCCGAACGCGAGAAACACTCTGGCGGCATCTTGAACCAATTGCGTTCACTTCTTCCTTTCTAATCTTCCGTTCCTTGTCGATGTTTTTGGCTGCTATTGATTCTGAACATTCCTCACCGAATAACCCTCATAAGTTATGAGAATAATTTTTAAAACTCCAATAGAACATTCACATGCAGTTGAGCTACAATACTGGGAAAAGATTTAAAATGAATGAACAACAAATTACAGGTAGAGGTGAAAGATGTATGGCAGTGAGTAGAAACACCGAGTACCGGCCACAGAGCAGTTTCTGGAAGCGGTTAGTCGGTCAACTGTCTCGGTACGACCTGCTCTTGGC
>LKNH01000125.1 GCA_001564135.1 Halobacteriaceae archaeon Tc-Br11_E2g27
ACGCGTTCGAAACCAAGCCGTTCATGAAAGGTAACGGTGGCCTCATTTGGAAGGGTCGTCACAGCGTATGCATCGCGAACACCTTGATACTCTAAAATCGACAGAAGGGAGTCGTACAACTGTGCTCCAACTCCCGAGTTACGATGGCCCTTTTTAATGTAGACCGAAAGTTCAACAACCCATTGATATGCCGCCCGTTTCCGAAGCGTGTCTGCATACGCATATCCAATAACCTCATTCGAATCATCGGAGCCCTGTTTGACATACACCAACCAGGGGTACGTTTCGAGCGTTGATTCGATACGAGTTTTCATCTCTGCCACTGACGGTGGCGTTTCTTCGAATGTTACCGCAGAAGATTCACAGAATGGTGCATAAATCTGCTGTACGGACTCGGCATCGTCAACAGTGGCAACACGAATATGACCATCATTGCTCATAGGTTGTTGACTACTTTGAGATTTAAAAGATAAAGACTCCGATAGTGCTGTCAGGCTACTATACCGACAGGCTCAGCGATTCAAATTGACAGACTTATCTGAAATGCAGGCGGGCAAGACCCCTTCCTCAAGGAGCAACGCAGGCCGAAGGCCGAGTAGCGCAGTAGGGAGGGGATACGCCCGTCGTCATCGTCTCACAAACAACCCGAATCCAAATATTTAACATTGATTCTAACAAATAGCATAATAGAATGGTTCAGACGCTCCAGCAAAACCTCCGTGGGCTATCCGCCGACGAGTACGAGGTACTGCGGAGTCTGAGCCATCTCTCGAAAAATCTCTACAATAAAACGCTCTACGAAGTCCGACAGCACTACTTCGACAACGGCGAGTACCTCAACTACTACGATGCCTACGACCAGTTGAAGACCAACTGGAACTACGAGGTACTCCCGAGTCAGGTCGCCCAACAGACAATGAAGCAGGTCGATAGGGGCTTCAAGTCGTTCTTCAATCTCGTGGAGAAAAAGCGCGAGAACAAGTACGACGCCGACGTAAGTCCACCATCGTACCTGCCAAAAGACGGGTTCTACACGCTTGAATACCCGTCGCAGTCGTTTCAGGTCAAAGACGACCACATTCGACTCGGTATCCCCCGAGCGTACCGCGACGAGTTCGACTGTGATCTGACCGAAATTCAAATCCCGTTCACTTACGACGAGGTACGGGAGGCGAACATCAAGCGCGTCCAGATTCTTCCGAAGGCCGACGCGCAATACTTCGAGTACCGCGTGCTGTACGAACAGGACGTGGAGGAAATCGAGACGATTGACGGGTCGTGGCTCGGTATCGACCTTGGTGTGGACAATCTGGTGACGTGCGTTGACCATCGAGGCCACTCGTTCATCGTGGACGGTCGGCATCTCAAATCTCAAAATCGGTGGTTCAACAAACGCATCGCCCACTACCAGTCCATCAAGGACAAACAAGGTATCGAGGGCGCGACCCGTCGTATCGAACGACTGCACCAGAAGCGTCGGTACGCAGTCACCGACTACCTCAACAAGACCGTTCGCACCATCACCGACTACTGTATCGAAAATCAAATCGAGACGGTGTACGTCGGTGACGGGAAGGGCTGGAAGCAGAACGTAAGCCTTGGGGATAGGACGAACCAGAATTTCGTCCAGATTCCGTTCGACAAGTTAAAGCAAAAGTTGAAGCATAAACTCGAAGCCCGAGGCATTGCGTTTGAGTTAGTGCCCGAAGCTCACACGTCAAAATGCTCGTTCTACGACGAGGAAGCCGTCGAACATCACGACGAGTACGTGGGCGAGCGTGTCGAGCGTGGGTTGTTCGAGGCGTCGGACGGGACGCGCTATAATGCCGACGTGAACGGTGCGGTGAACATGGCTCGAAAGGCGACAGGTAAGCCCAATTCGGACTTGTTCGAGTCTGAGGAGGGTGTAGAGCGGGCTGTGGACGCCCCGCGTCGAATAAGCCTCTCGGATATGGAGGAACCTTCGACGGAAGCCCCTGCCTCAAGGAGCGAGCGCGTTAGCGCGAGCGAGTAGGCAGGGGTAGTTCACTATGCAGGAATTGTACTGGAGAAGGCAGAGCGAAACTGGTTCGTCGGGATTCGGACGCCGTGGACGCTGAGCAGCGACCAGGTCTGGCAGCAAACCCACCAGCTTGGAGCAAAGCTGTTCAAACTTACCGCGCTCTGTGCGCTCGTGGGTCTCCTCTTTGGCGAGTATGCCATCTATTTCCTGCTCGTTCCCGCACTCGGCACGGCACTCGTGACGGTCGTTTACTCGTATTATTGCTACGAGCGGCTGGAAGAACAAGAAGAATGAACACTGACCCGCCTGTTTGATTCTCTCGGGATGAGAGCGAGGATAGATTTTTATACTAATCACGACGAGATGGTGGGCACATGGAAGAAAAAACAGAGGAACTCAGAGAGCTTTTTCTTGATGTGACTGACGAGGAGACGCTGACCGAGTCACAGGAAGACAGTCGTGGCTCGCTGACGGGAGAGAGCGAACCGGTTGATGAGCGGCTTGAAGCCGTTATCGCTCAACTGGACGAGAAGTTTGGCGTTCAGACATCGCTTTCGGACGACCAGGAGTGTCAGCTTGTGCGGTTGTTTTATGCCGGCGAGTCAGATGCAGCCATCGCGTCATCGCTCGATATTCCAGTGGCCGATGTATTCGACGCCCGAATGGCGCTGTTGTTGGTGCGTGAGGCCGATATTCCGGAACCGGAACTTGGTCGGGAACACCAGCGAGAACTGCTTGCGGAGGGAACTGTCGAGACAGTCGCCGAGGAGACGGGGCTTGAGACAGCTGTTGTCGAGCGTGCAAAGGAAGCCCTCACCGCAGACGAGCGCTCCGGTCGGGTCAGTCACCGCTTTCGTATCGAGTTCGAGGAGATTCTTACGGATGCAGACCTGACAGTTCGGTTCACCGTCGGGGCACACGAGGACGGACTGGAGGACGCGACCGACGGAGCGGAAGTGGACGTCGAATTTTAACGATAGCCGGGAGCCGAAACCGACAACGCAAAATGGTTTATACCGACAACCCATCTGTCAGATAACGCCTGTGGGGACAGATGACAACTATCGCAACACAACTCGACGGAGCGACGAATATCTTGCTCGAAGAGCCGCCGCTGGGTCATGGTCGGGACCTTTCAACGTCGTTGCTTACTGACGGAGTCTCCGAACCAAACGTTATTTTCGTCACGTATACCCGAGGTCCAGGCGACTGCGTAGCCCAGTTGGAAGGCTACGAAACTGGCGATATCGGCGTCATTATGGTTGGAGAGGGTAGACAGGAAGAAAGTGGGGTACGAACCGTCGAATCTGTCTCATCTCCGAGCGACCTGACGGGGCTCGGTATCAAAATCGGACAGTTTCTCTCGACCTGGCCCGAACCAGTGCATCTCTCGTTTGAATCGCTGACAGCAATGCTCCAGTACGTCGATTTTCAGACTGCCTACGAGTTTCTCCACGCTGTCACCGGACAGATTCATGCTGCCAACGCCCGGGCACATTTTCATATCGACCCCGAAGCACACAAGCCGGAGCACGTTGCCGGCCTCACGTCGCTATTTGATGCGGTCGTAACCCTCGAAGGGGATTCCTACACCGTAACGACACGGAAGCTGCTTGAATCATGAAGTCGGCAACTCGAAACACTTAGTATATCGTCATGTTGACGAGCGAGTGTGTTGTTGGTGATTGCTTACTCACGGGGGGCCCGCCAGTCGCTGCGGAACATCTGTCGGACACACGACGAAACCGTCGTCAGGCAGTTCGGTCGCGTTGCGCTGTTTGAGTCGACGGGGTTCGCGGCGTTTCAGGCGCTGCGCTTGCGGGAAAAACACGGTGAAGCGGTACAGATTGAGCGAACGCAACCGTTCGATGCAATCGAAAGCGTTCCCGAACCAGTTCGGTCGGCCGCGGCTGCCTACGAAAATCGGGAGGAACCGGCATTGCCGTATGAGCCGTTTGCCGAACGTGAGTCGCTGCCGACGCCGGCAGAAATGAAATCGACTGAGCTGTGATATGAGCGAAACACTGGCTGTCCAGGTTGCGGGGGACCGCTATACCGGGCGAGCTATCGAGATTCGCCAGTCAATCGACCCGCAACTGGTTGTCGAGGCAAGCAGAAAAGCGGGCGTACAAGCAGCGAAAGCGGAAATACGGGTTGAGGCCCCTCCGCCGCCACCGGTCTATGAACACGTCGGATACGTTCACAACGAGATGGGGCTACAGATACGGACTGCACTGGCGAAAGCCGCCCGGACCGTCGGCGGGGAAACCGCCTATGACGACTCGCTCACGACGGTCAACAAGAAACTCGCAGCGCTCGACCCCGAGCCACCGGACCAAGAGTATCACCGCAGGAGACAAGAGACAAAGACGGCCGAGGCAAGACGGCTCAAAGAGCAGGCGGCCATGCTGCGGGGACAGCTAGCGGCGCGAAGCGAATACGGGCTGGAAACCGAATCGACAAAAGCAGAGTTACGCGACGTGCTTGCGGCGTTGTCGGAAGCAGAAACCACTGCACAGGCTGCTCGGCAAGGGGTGGACCAGACACAGCAGGCGATGCGCGAGTACCGTGACCGCCAAGAGCAACGGTTTCGTCTCGAAGACAAGCGAGCAAATCTCGAACGAAAGGCGCGTGCATCGCTTGTCGAGCAGTACACCCCCGAATTTCGCAAGCATGTACAAACAGTCAGTACGCTTGTTGAACAGGAACCAGCTACCCCAGAAGCCGCCCTGGAAGCCATCGACCCGGTCATTGCAGCGCTTGCGCTCATCAGGCTTGCCTCGTTTGAGACCCCTGTCGTCCTCTCCTGTTCGCAGGTTGAGTCAGCGGAAATAGCCGCTGAAAAACTCGATACAGCGATTATCCGAATTTAAGTACGAAAACGAGACCATCGGCGATATGGCTTCGCTGGAGTGGCAGGTGCAGACACAGGGCGAAATTACGCTCGTCGAGGCACAGGTCACGAGTGCATACGAAACGCAGGTCCGTCTCGAAAGCGCTCTTAGCCCTGTCTGGGCCCCCCGAACGCAGGGAGTTCCTGTCGAGGGCTGGGATAAGACAGGCTACGAAACGACCGTCGGCCGTAACGAAACGGTCGCCGTTGGGTTCGCCTCACCGGCAGAGCCTGTCGAGCCCCCGCTCGAACTCATCGAGCAGGAAGCGACCGAAGGAGCCCCAGGCGATAGCGAGTCACAGCCTTCATCACGAGACCTGCTCCGAACGCTCGGTGATTCACGGCCACCCCGCGATATCACCCCCAAGCGCGAGTCAGCGACACAACAGCAAACAGAGCCCGTTGAGCGGCAACCGGAATCGACACAGCCGCCAGCGTTACAGTCGTGGTTCGACGCTATCGAGAACCGAATTGAGGTAGCTGAACGGTTAGCGACTCCAAGCGACGCAACAGAAGCGAGGGCGGTAATCGCCGAGCACGGTGGCATCGAACGCATTCAGCGGCTCGACGCACAGTTAGCTGCCGACGAAAAGCAGCTTTCGGCACTGAAGAAACGACAGACTGCCCTTTTGGACCGACTCGCCACGACAGATATCCCGGTGCGGACGCTCGAACGACTTGAATGATACTGGCGGTGACGGGCGGAAAAGGTGGCGTTGGCAAATCGACAGTGAGCTACAATCTCGGGATGGAACTCGATGCGGTCGTCATCGACGGCGACCTTGGAATGGCTGACCTTCCCGCTGGACACGGCCCCGACCTCCACGACGTACTCGCCGGGCGTGCCACTCCGCTTGAAGCCGTCGATGAAAGCGGACCAGTCGCGTTGCTTCCCTGTGGACGAACGCTTGCTGGTACGCGGGCAGCGGACCCGACTGCACTCACAAAGACAGTGCGGACCGTTGCAAGCGAATACGACCGTGTCGTCATCGACTCGCCAGCAGGGTTGCGCTGTGATGCCGGCCTGCCGTTGCTTGCTGCAGACGCCTGCCTGCTCGTCACCCGGCCGACAAAGCCGGCAGTTATCGACGCACTCCGGACCCGAGAACTCGCCCGGGCGATTGGAACGCCGCTTGCCCGTGTCATCTGTAACCGAGCGCCAGCCAATAACGACAACTGCAACCGTCTAGGGACGACGCTTGGCGCACCAGTCACCACGGTTCCAGAGTCCCCGCTTGTCGCCCGCGCCCAGCGTTCAGGTCAGCCAGTTCATGCGATAGCACCCGACTCGGAGCCGACACAGGCGTTTGCGTCGATCGCTGATGCTGTGGAACAGATGAGAATCGATACAGCGACAGTCGCCACAAACGAGTAAGCGAAAAAAAACTGGACCGAGAGCCTTTTTTCCGATTACTTGCTACCGGATGTATGAGTCTGACAGCCGGTGTGCTCGCGGTACAGGGCGACGTGAGCGAGCATGCTACGGCAATCAAGCGTGCCGGACAGGCCAACGGCCAAGATGTCACGGTACACGAGATTCGAACCGCCGGTATCGTTCCCGAGTGTGACCTGCTGTTGCTTCCGGGCGGCGAGTCCACAGCCATCTCACGGCTTGTCCACCGTGAGGGGATTGCCGAGGAAATCATCGACCATGCTGACGCTGGAAAACCGCTGCTTGCAACCTGTGCTGGCCTCATTTTGGTGAGTCGCGATTCCGGAGACGAACGCGTGCAGACGCTCGATATTCTGGATGTGACGGTTGAGCGAAACGCCTTCGGGAGACAGAAAGAGAGTTTCGAGGCCCCCCTTTCGGTATCCGGTCTCAACGAACCGTTCCCTGCAGTGTTCATCCGTGCGCCTGCTATCGATGCAGTCGGTGATGACGTTGAGATACTGGCCGAGTGGGACGGGCAAGCCGTTGCAGCGAGAGCGGACAATATCGTGGCAACCGCATTTCATCCCGAGTTGCTCGATGATTCACGGATTCACGACCTCGCGTTCTTTGAGTAGTTACGGATAACCGAGACGCTGAAGGCGACGCCACCCGAGAACCGGATATGACCGAAACCGACGAGACGGCCGAGATTCTCGACGAACTCTTTGCCGTTATCGAACAGCGCAAGGAGACGCTGCCGGAGGACTCGTACACGGCATCGCTGTTTACCCACGAGAAAGGGGAAAACGCCGTGCTCGAAAAGCTAGGCGAGGAGATGACCGAGCTAATTCTCGCCGCAAAGGACGATGATGAAACGGAGCTGGCACACGAAGCCGCAGATATCGTCTACCATCTGCTCGTGTTACTCTCGATGAAAGGGATGGATATCGAAGACCTGCGTGCCGAATTAGCAACCCGACGATAACTGCTTCTGTACATCAGTGTGTCGTCACGCGTTGAGAGCAATCCCAATCTTCAATTACCGAGCGCCTGTACGGGCAAGTATGGGACTCGAACTGGAACACGATTGCCCCCACTGTGATTCCACCAGCTTCTGGCGGATTGCCAGCATGCGCGTGGGACTGGGCGAGAAGGTCAAATGGGAAT